>DASSRF010000395.1:0-2378 GCA_035701945.1 Caldimonas sp.
CTCGATCGCGACGAGGGCCGCGTCGTCGACGCGACGGGTGCGCTCGACTTGGCCCAGGTCGGCACGCTGCTGCGCGGCGCCGCCGTCTACGTCGGCGGCGACACGTCGATCACGCACCTCGCCGCCGCGTGCGACGTCGCCGTCGTCGCGCTCTACGGGCCGATCGACCCGCGCTACTTCGGGCCGTGGCCGCCGAGCGCGACGCTCGACGTGCCGTACGTCGCGCACGCGCTCGTCCAGCGCGCCGGCAACGTGACGGTGCTGCAGGGCTCGCCGCCGTGCGTGCCGTGCGACCGCGCCGGCTGCCTCGACCGCAACGACAGCGCGAGCGTCTGCCTGATGACGCTCGCCCCGGCGCGGGTCGTCGCCGAGGTCGACCGCGTCCTCGCCGGCGCGCGAGCGGCGACAATGGCGCGATGACCGCAGCCGAGCGCAACGCGAAGGTCCGGGGCCGGCGCCCCGTCAAGGCCGTCATCCTCGCCGGCGGCTTCGGCAGCCGCCTCGCCGAGGAGACCAACCTCAAGCCCAAGCCGATGATCGAGATCGGCGGTCGGCCGATCCTCTGGCACATCCTGAAGATCTATTCGGCGGGCGGCGTCAACGACTTCGTCATCTGCTGCGGCTACAAGGGCTACGTCATCAAGGAGTACTTCGCCAACTACTTCCTGCACATGTCGGACGTCACCTTCGACATGGCGCACAACCGGATGGAGGTGCACCAGAAGAACGCCGAGCCGTGGCGGGTGACGCTCGTCGACACCGGCGAGAGCTCGATGACCGGCGGGCGCCTGCGCCGCGTGCGCGATTACGTCGCCGACGAGGAGTGCTTCTGCTTCACCTACGGCGACGGCGTCGCCGACGTCGACGTCGCCGCGCAGCTCGCGTTCCACCGCGCGCACGGCAGGCAGGCGACGGTGACGGCGGTGCAGCCGCCCGGCCGCTACGGCGCGCTCGATCTCGACGGCGACCGCGTCGCCGGCTTCACCGAGAAGCCGCGCGGCGACGGCGGCCTCATCAACGGCGGCTTCTTCGTCCTCTCGCCGCGCGTCATCGACCGCATCGCCGGCGATTCGACGAGCTGGGAGGCCGAGCCGCTCTCCGGCCTGGCGCGCGACGGCGAGCTGATGGCGTACGTGCACACCGGCTTCTGGCAGCCGATGGACACGCTGCGCGAGCGCAACCTCCTCGAAGAGCTGTGGCAGTCGGGCCGAGCGCCGTGGAAGCGCTGGTGAGCGGTCGTCCGATGGCTGCGGCGACCGCCGGCGCCGATCCCGGGGCCGCGTTCTGGCGTGGCAGGCGCGTCCTGCTCACGGGCCACACCGGCTTCAAGGGCGCGTGGCTCGCGCTCTGGCTCGGGCGCCTCGGTGCCGACGTCACCGGGCTCGCGCTGGCGCCGGCCGAGCCGAGCCTGTACGCGCTCGCCGGAGTCGACGCGAAGCTGAAGAGCAGGCTCGTCGACCTGCGCGATGCCGCCGGCGTGGCGCGCGTCGTCGGCGAAGCGCGGCCCGAGGTCGTCTTCCACCTCGCCGCGCAGGCGCTCGTGCGCGCGAGCTACCGCGAGCCGCTGGCGACGTTCGCGACCAACACGATGGGCACCGCGCACCTGCTCGAAGCGCTGCGCGGCCGGCCGGAGGTGCGGGTCGCGGTCGTCGTCACGACCGACAAGGTCTATCGCAACCGCGAGTGGATCTATCCGTATCGCGAGGACGACGCGCTCGGCGGCCACGACCCCTACAGCGCGAGCAAGGCCGCCGCCGAGCTCGTCGCGGCGAGCTACCGCAGCGCGTTTCTCGAACGGCAAGGTGTGGCGCTCGCGACCGCGCGCGCCGGCAACGTCATCGGCGGCGGCGACTGGTCCGAGGATCGGCTGCTTCCCGACGCGGTGCGCGCGTGGTCGCGCGGCGAGGTGCTGCGAGTGCGTCGTGCCGACGCGGTGCGGCCCTGGCAGCACGTCCTCGACCCGCTCGCAGGCTACCTGCGGCTCGCCGAGGCGCTCTGGCACGAGCCTGCGCTCGCCGGCGCGTACAACTTCGGCCCGCGCACCGACGCGGCGGCGACGGTCGCCGACGTCGTCCGCCTCGCGCGCGCTGCGTACGGCAGCGGCGACTGGCGCGACGAGACCGACCCGGCGGCGCCGCACGAAGCCGGGCGGCTCGCGCTCGAGGTCGCGCGCGCGCGCGAGGTGCTCGGCGTCGCCGCGCGCTGGGAGCTCGCCGAAGCGATCTTCCGCACGATGCAGTGGTATCGACGCGTCGGCGAAGGAGCGTCGGCCGCTGCGCTTTGCGCCGAGGACCTCGACGCGTACGAGCGCGCCGCGACTTCGGTCGCGTCTTCGTCGGCGGCGGCCAGATGAGCCGTCGATGCGCGCGATGAGCCAG
>DASSRF010000396.1:0-14940 GCA_035701945.1 Caldimonas sp.
GGCGCCGCGTCGTTCGCATCGCGATCGATCTTCCACGACAGCTTCGCATCGAGGCTGTCGAGCGCGAGCTCGCGCTCGGCGAAGACGCCCGGCAGGTCGAGCCGCCCCGAACGCATGTCGATGCGCGCCTGGCCGCCGCTCTCGCTCGCGTCGAGCTGCAGCTCGGCGTTGGCGATGCCCGGCCGGCCGAGGCCCTCGGGCTCGGGCGACGGCTTGGCGGCGAGCGAGAGCTCGCTGAGGCGGCCCTTCACCCGGTAGCGCTCGGGCGCGTCGAGCGGGCCGTCCCAGCGAGACTTCAGGTCGCTGACGATGCCGCGCGGACGGAGGTCGGCGAGCAGGTCGCGCACCGCGGCGCCGATCGGCAGCCGCCCCGCGATCGCGGCGATGACGCCGACGTCGAGACGTTCGGCGTCGAACTCGCCGCCGCTGATCGCGCCGGTCTCGTCCTGCCGCCACGCCGCGCGCAGGTCGCCCTTCGGCCAGCTCAGGCCGTCGCCGGTGCGAAAGCCGAACTGGCGGACCGCGATCGTCGTCGTCGCGTCGTCGCGCTTCTGGGCGTCGATCGTGCCGTCGACCTGCTCGAACGCGAGCGGCTCGACGTCCTTGTCGAGGCGCAGCGCGACCGCGCGCAGCGCGACGTCGAGCGAGGCGGCGACCGCCTGGCCGTCCTTGAGGTCGAACCAGCCGCGCAGCGCGCCGTCGCCTTCGCTCAGCTCGAACGGCAGCGTGACGCGGCGGCGCAGCTCGCTGAGGTCGGCGCGCGGCAGCTCGACGTAGGCGCGCCCGCTCCACTGCCGCCACTCGCTCGCGCGCGCGAACAGCGGCTGGGTGAAGCGGCCGCGGACGCTGAAGCGGTCGCCCCAGCCGGGCGGCGGCGTCGCGTCGATGCGCACGTTGTGCTCGCGCAGGCCGTTGCGGACGACGAGCTCGACGTCGGCGAGCGCGAGCGGCGGCGCGTCGCGCGCCTCGTCGATCCAGCGCAGCGTGCCGGCGCGGATCACGAACTCGTGCTGCTTGAAGAACCAGTCGGCTGCGAGGTCGTCGTCGCCGGCGCTCGTCGTGTGGACGAAGTCGAGGCCGCCGACCCGGATGCGCCCGCTCTTGTCGCGCCGGACGTCGAGGCTCGCGCCGTCGACGAGCAACTGCGCGAAACGCGGCTCGAGCGCGAGCAGCGAGCGCGCCGACAGCGCCGCGAAGACGCGCGGCAGCTGCAGGGCGACGCGCTGCTCGGCGTCGTAGACGCGGACGTCGCGCAGCTCGACCGAGGGCACCCAGCCGCTCGAGTGCGCCGAGATCGCGCCGATCCGGATCGGCGCGCCGACCATCGCGCTCGCGCGCGCCTCGATCTGCGGGCGCCACTCTTCGATGTGCGGCAGAATCAGCCAGTGAAGTGAGAGCCAGCCGAAGAACAGCAGCAGCCAGGCCGCGAGCAGCAGCCAGAGCAGCGCGCGCCACGTCCAGCGAACGCGAGCCCAGCGCGCACCGTCGGCGCTGCGCGAGGAGGGGCCGGCAACACCGGAAGGCGGGTTCGACGACATGAAGACAGCGCTCAGACCGCCGACCGTCCGCTGCGCCGACGGTTGCCTTGGCGCCGGGCGCCGCGACCGGCAATCTGCGCTGCAGCGACGCCTCGGGCGGGTCGGTTCAATCTAGCACAGCCCGGCGCGCGAAGATGGATCCCCAGACCTCCGGCGCGTCGCAATCGATCGATGTGGCCGCGTTGCAGCCGCAACGAATTGTTCCGTTCGCCTCGCACAGCCGCTTCGTGCAGCGGATCCGGCGCCGCTACGCCGCCGAGCTGCCCCTGCTGCCCGCGGGGCTTCCGGAGCGGTCGACGATCGTTGCGCTCGTCGAACGGCTGCGCGAAGGCGGCAGGAGCCTGGCGGCGGCGCTGCGCGTCGCGCGCCAGCTGACGCTCGAGCGACTCGCCGTCCTCGACGTCGAGGAGGGTGCGCCGCTCGCCGACATCACCCGCGCGATGACCGAGCTCGCCGAGGCGACGCTCGACCTCGCGCTCGCGCAGGCGCTCGCCGACCAGGACGCGCGCCACGGCGTGCCGCGCGGCGCCGACGGCGAGCGGATCGACTTCTGGATCGTCGGCATGGGCAAGCTCGGCGCGCGCGAGCTCAACGTGTCGTCGGACATCGACCTCGTCTACCTGTACGAGTCCGAGGGCCAGACCGACGGCGCGCGGCCGATCAGCGCGCACGAGTACTTCGCGCAGGTCGCGCGCGGCCTCTACACGCTGATCGGCGAGGTCACCGACGACGGCTTCGTCTTTCGCGTCGATCTGGCGCTGCGGCCGAACGGCAACTCCGGGCCGATCGCGGTGAGTCTCGCGATGCTCGAGGAGTACCTGCAGGCGCACGGCCGCGAGTGGGAGCGCTTCGCCTGGCTGAAGAGCCGCGTCGTCGCGCCGCGCTCGAGCGTCGAGAGCGGCCGTGCGAAGCCGCTGAAGTCGCTCGTCACCGCCTTCGTCTACCGGCGCTACCTCGACTACGGAGTCTTCGAGGGCTTGCGCCAGCTCCACCTGAAAGTCCGCGACGAGGCGCAGCGGCGCGCCGCCGGCCGTCCCGAGCGCGCCAACGACGTCAAGCTGTCGCGCGGCGGCATCCGCGAGATCGAGTTCATCGTCCAGCTGCTGCTCGTCGTGCGCGGCGGCCAGTTTCCGGAGATCCGCACCCGCTCGACGCTGACGGCGCTCGACAAGCTCGCCGCGGGCGGCCTGATGCAGCGAGCGACCGCCGAGCGGCTCGCCGACGCCTACGCGATGCTGCGCCGCGTCGAGCACCGCATCCAGTACCTCGACGACCAGCAGACGCACGTGCTGCCGACGCACGACGGCGACCTCGCGTGGATCGCCGCGAGCCTCGGACACGACGACGAGGACGGCGTCTGCACGATGCTGCAGCTGCTCGGCGTCGCGCGCGAGTCGGTCGCCGACGAGTTCGACCGCCTGCTGCACGACGGCCGCCGGCCCGGCGCAGGCAACGCGAGCGCGTGCAAGACGTGCGGCCCGGCGCCGCTGCCGATCGACGCCGAGCAGTTCCTCGCCCAGCTGCCGGCCGAGTTGCGCGCGCGCGTCGAGCCGCTCTGCAGCCAGCCGAAGATCCGGCTGCTGCGCGACGAGAGCAAGGTCCGCCTCGCGCACCTGGTCGCGAGCGCGGCGCAGGCGGTGAGCGAAGGGCGCGCGACGCTCGCCGCCGCGGTGCAGCTGATCGACTGGCTCGAGCCGCTGCTCAGGCGCGAAAGCTACCTCGCGCTGCTCGCCGAGCGTCCCGAGGTGCAGAACCGCTTGCTACGACTGCTCGGCCTGGCGCGCTGGCCGATGCGCTACCTGATGCTCCATCCCGGCGTCATCGACGAGCTCGCCGACGAGCGGCTGCTCCACGACCGCTTCGACCCGGCGTCGTACCGGCGCGAGCTCGAGGAGCGCCACAAGGGCTGGCAGCGATCGGGGCAGGCCGAGGAGGAGCTGCTCCTCGACACGCTCAGGCGCGCCCACCACGCCGAGGTCTTCCGCACCCTCGTGCGCGACGTCGAAGGCCACATCACCGTCGAGCAAGTCGCCGACGACCTGTCGGCGCTCGCCGACGCGACGCTCGACGTCGCGCTCAGTTGGGCCTGGCAGCACCTGAGGATCGCGCACCGGCCCGATCCGCAGCTCGCGATCCTCGCCTACGGCAAGCTCGGCGGCAAGGAGCTCGGCTACGGCAGCGACCTCGACGTCGTCTTCGTCTACGACGACGACGCCGAGCCCGACAAGGCGGCCGAGGTCTACGGCGCGTTCGTCCGCAAGCTCATCTCCTGGCTGACGACGCGCACCGCCGCCGGCGAGCTGTTCGACATCGACACTGCGCTGAGGCCGAACGGCAACTCCGGGCTTCTCGTGACGTCGATGGCGTCGTTCGAGAACTACCAGACCGGCCGCGGCAGCAACACCGCGTGGACTTGGGAGCACCAGGCGCTGACACGCGCCCGCTGGTGCGCCGGGATCGAGCGCCTCGCCCCGCGCTTCGAGGCGGTGCGCCGCCAGGTGCTCGCAGCGCCGCGCGACCTGCAAGCGCTGCTCGGCGAAGTGCGCGCAATGCGCGAGAAGGTGCGCGCCGCGCATCCGGTCAAGAGCGGCCGCTTCGACCTCAAGCACAGCCCGGGCGGAATGATCGACGTCGAGTTCGCGGTGCAGGCGCTCGTTCTCGGACACGGCGCGCAGCGCGCCGAGCTGCTCGACGACGTCGGCAACATCGCGCTGCTGCAGCGTGCCGAGGCGGCCGGGCTGCTTCCGGAGGGCGTCGGTCGTGCCGCCGCGGACGCGTACCGCGACCTGCGCCGCGCCCAGCACCGCGCGCGCCTCGACGAGCAGCCGACGCAGGTCGACCCCGAGCCGCTCGCGGCGCAGGCGAGCGCCGTCGTCGCGCTCTGGCGTGCCGTTTTCGGTTGACGGCGGCCGCGGCTGGGTCGCGCTGGCCGCAGTGCTCGCGCTCGCCGCGCTGCTCGCCACGTCCGTGCCTGCCGAAGCGCTCGAATGGCGGCCGGCGCTCGCCTGGAGCGAGCCGTGGCGCGCGTGGACCGCGGCGGTCGTCCACTACAGCGCGTTCCACCTCGTCGTCAACCTCGTCGGCACGGCGCTCGTCGCTGCCCTCGGCTGGTTCGCGCGCGTGCCGCGCGCGACGACGATCGCCTGGCTGGTCGCCTGGCCGCTGACGCAGCTCGGCCTGCTCGCGCGTCCCGACCTGCTGCACTACGCCGGCCTCTCGGGAGTGCTGCACGCCGGCACCGCGTGCGTCGGCTGGCAGCTCGCGGCGCACGCGCGCGGCCAGCGGCGCGCGATCGGCGTCCTCGTCGTCGCCGCGCTCGTCGTCAAGGTGGCGAGCGAATCGCCCTGGGGGCCGCCGCTGCGCACGCCGGCAGGCTGGGACATCGCGACCGCGCCGGTCGCGCACGCGAGCGGCCTTCTCGCCGGACTCGCCGCCGCCATCGTCTGCGACGCGATCGCGCGCGCGCGCCGCCGCTCGCCGAAACGCGCCGCCGACACCGCCTGAAACGACACCCGTGGACCGAACCGATCCGATCGCGCTCGGCGAGCGCAAGAGCCACCTCGACGCGCTCGCCGTCACGACGCTCGTCGTCTGCTGCTTTCTCTGGGGGCTGAACCAGGTCGCGGCGAAGGCGGCGCTGCCCGAGATCGGATCGCTCTGGCAAGCGGCGCTGCGCTCGACCGGCGCGACGGTGCTGCTGTGGCTGTGGGCGCGCGCGCGCGGCATCGCGCTCTTCGACCGCGACGGCACGCTGCCCGCCGGCCTGCTCGCCGGCGCGCTCTTCGCCGCCGAGTTCTTCTGCATCTTCGTCGGCCTGCAGTTCACGACGGCGTCGCGGATGGTCGTCTTCATCTACACGTCGCCCTTCATCGTCGCGCTCGGCATGCCGCTGATCTCGCGCGCCGAGCGGCTGCACGCGCTGCAGGCGATCGGGCTGGTGGTCGCGTTCGCCGGCGTCACGTCGGCGTTCTCGGAGGGCTTCTCGCAACCCGCCGCCGGACCGCGGCAGTGGCTCGGCGACGCGCTCGGCGTGCTCGCCGGCATCCTCTGGGGAGCGACGACGCTCGCGATCCGGGCGACCAGGCTGACGCACGCGTCGGCGGAGAAGACGCTCTTCTATCAGCTCGCCGTCTCGGCGGCGCTGCTGCTCGCGGCCGCGGCGGCGAGCGAGCCGGCGCCGCTGCACGCGCTCTCGCCGCTCGCGTGGGGGTCGCTCGCGTTCCAGGTCGTCGTCGTCAGCTTCGCGAGCTACCTCGTCTGGTTCTGGCTGATCCGGCACTACCCGGCGACGCGGATCGCGTCGTTCACGATGCTGACGCCGATCTTCGGGCTCATCCTCGGCGCGCTGCTGCTCGCCGAGCCGATCACGGCGCGGCTGCTGGTCGCGCTCGCGACCGTTGCCGCCGGCATCGTCCTCGTCAACCGCAAGACGTGATCGCCACCGTCGCCACGATCGTCGCCCGCAGTGCCGGCTGCGCGTTGCTCTTCTGGTGGATCTGGCGAACGTTCGGACTCGCGACGGCGATGCCGGTGGTGGCGATCTTCGGCGTCGCGCTCGCGCGGCCGCTCATCGATCTCGCCGAGGCGCTCGGCTTGCAGATGCGCCGCGCGCACTGGCGCGACGTCGAAGGCCGCCACTATGCGTACCGCGGCCGCACGGTCGCCGTCGTCGAGGACGACGAGCACCGGCACTGGCTGCGCCTCGCCGACGTGCGCACGATCGTCGGCTTCACCGCGAGCGACGGTGCGCTAGCGGCCAGCTATCCGGGCCGCGTCCGCGAGCTCGGCCGGCCGGCGACGCCGCACGTCCGCGACGATGCGCTCATCGCGCACCTCGCCAAGGAACGCTCGCCGGAGGCGTCGCGGCTGCGCCTGTGGGTCGAGCGCGAGGTCGCGTTTCCGGCGCGGCGCAAGCGCGAGCGGCTCGGCCTGCGGACGCGCCCGCCCGATGCGGCGGACTCCGGCTAGCTCAGCCGCGGATGCGCGCGACCAGCGCCGTCGTCGAATAGCCGTCGAGGAACGGGAGCGTGCGCGCGCTGCCGCCCCAGCTGCGCACGAGCGCCGTCTCGGCGAGCGTCTCGACGTCGTAGTCGCCGCCCTTGACGTAGAGCTCGGGGCGGACGATCTTGAGCAGCTCGAGCGGCGTCGACTCGTCGAACAGCGTGACGAGGCTGACGCTCTCGAGCGCGGCGAGGACGCAGGCGCGGTCGGCTTCGCCGTTGAGCGGGCGGTCGCTGCCCTTGCCGAGCGAGCGCGCCGAGCGATCGCTGTTGACGCCGACGACAAGGCTCGCGCCTTCGGCGCGCGCGTGCGCGAGGTAGGTCACGTGGCCGCGGTGCAGGATGTCGAACACGCCGTTGGTGAACACCACCGGTCGGTCGAGCGTCGCCAGCCGCGGCAGCAGCTCGGCGCGCGGGCACAGCTTGGCGGCGAAGTCGGGGAGCACGCCGCGATTGTCGCGCGCGGGCGATGCCGGTCACCGCGCTTCGCACGCGGACGCGCACGCTAAGATGGTCGCGATGAGCACCACCGAACCTCCATCGGGCACGACGCTCGTTCTCTGCGGCCTGCCGGTTTCGAACTACTACAGCAAGGTCAAGCTCGCGTTGCTCGAGAAGGGCGTGCCGTTTCGCGAAGAGGCGGTCGGCGTCGCCGGGCGCGGCGCCAGGAGCGAAGACGCGCTGCGCGACTCGCCGCTCGGCAAGATCCCGTTCATCCGCACCGAGCGCGGCCCGCTCTGCGAGAGCCAGGCGATCCTCGAGTACCTCGAGGCGGCGTGGCCCGAGCCGCCGCTGCTGCCGAAGGATCCGTACGCGGCAGCGAAGGTGCGCGAGCTGATCGCGTTCATCGACCTGCACGTCGAGCTCGTCGCGCGCGAGCTCTACCCGAAGGCGTTCTTCGGCGGCACGCTCGCCGACGGCGTCGCCGAGCGCGTCCGCGAGCGGCTCGTGAGAAACATCGCCGCGCTCGCCCGCCTGGTCCGCTTCGATCCGTACATCGCCGGGCCGACGTTCACCCAGGCCGACTGCGCGGCGTGGGCGTCGTTCGGCGTCGTCACGATGGCGACGCAGGCGATCTACGGCGAGGACCTGCTGACAGCCGGCGGCGTCGACTGGAGGCCGTACAGCAAGCGGCTCGCCGAGCGGCCGAGCGTGCAACGGGTCGTCGCCGATCGCAAGGCCGCACAGGACCGTGCCGCGGCCCGGGCCTGACGCGGCGCACGACGGCCGGTGGGGGGACGCGCGGCCGACGCGCGTTGCAGGCGACGTCGGCGGCGATCCGCGACAGGGATTTCGAGCGCCGCGGGAACTCGCGGGCCGAAGCCGCGTCAGAGAGATTCGACGTGCCCTGCGACGCGCAGCGTGGAAGGCGGATGCAGGGCCGGCGAACCGGTTTTCGTCGCGGAGCCGGCCGGTCCAGCCGGCTGAAATCCCCGGGGGGTTCTCCTCCTCCCTCCTCCCTCCCTCGTTCCCTCGGGGGCGCTCGGCGACACCTTTCTTTGCAAGCGCGCGCCCGCCCACCCGCCGGCGCGCGCCGGCGCGACGGCTGCGATGAGAAGGGTCGCGGTCGTCGGCGCCGGGATCGCCGGCCTCGCCGCTGCGCGCGGCCTGGCCCGCAGCGACCGCGTCACCCTGTTCGAGGGCGCCGACCACTTCGGCGGCCACGCCCACACGGTCGACTTCACCCTCGGCGGGCGCACCCACGGGGTCGACACCGGCTTCGTCGTCTACAACGAACGCGCCCACCCGAACGTCGCCGCGCTGTTCGGCGAGCTGGGCCTCGGCACCGCGACCGCCGAGATGTCGTTCTCGGCGCAGATCCCGTCGGCGCGGATCGAGTGGAGCAGCGCCGGCCTCGGCAGCGTGTTCGCGCAGCGATCGAACCTGCTCCGGCCCGCGTTCTGGAACATGCTCGGCGAGGCGCGGCGCTTCCGCGAACTCGCGGCGCGGCTGCTGGCGCGCGACTCCGAGCGCGATCGGACAGCGCTCGACGACGGCCTCGGCGACTTCCTGCAGGAGCGGCGCTTCTCGAACGCGTTCCGCGATTGGTACCTGCTGCCGATCGTGGCGACGATCTGGTCGTGCCCACCCGAGCAGCTGCTGCGCTTCCCGCTCGGCGAGCTGCTGCGCTTCTGCGCCCGCCACGGCCTGCTCCAGCTCGGCGAGCGCGCAACCTGGCGATCGGTGCGCGGCGGCGCGTCGATCGCGGTCGACCGGATGCTCGACGCGATCCCCGACGCGCGCCTCGCGACGGCGGTGCGGCAGGTGCGGCGCGTCGCCGGCGGCGGTGTCGAGATCGCGACCGCGAACGGCAGCGAGCGCTTCGACGCCGTCGTCCTCGCCTGCCACAGCGACCAGGCGCTCGCGCTCCTCGCCGACCCGAGCGACGACGAGCGCGACGTGCTCGGCGCGATCCGCTGGCAGCGCAACCGCGCCGTGCTGCACTCCGACGTGCGCGTCCTGCCCGAGCGCAAGGCGGCGTGGGCGGCGTGGAACTACGAGCGCTCGGGCAGCCGCGAGGCGGGCGAGTCGGGCACGGTCTGCGTCCACATCCTCGTCAACCGGCTGCAGCCGCTGCCGTTCGACGCGCCGGCGATCGTCTCGCTCAACCCGCTCTTCGAGCCGATGGGAAAGCTCGTCCAGGGCGAGTTCCACTACGCGCATCCGCTGTTCGATCGTCGCGCCATCGCCGCGCAGGCGCGGCTGCCGGCGTTGCAGGGGCAGCGCGACACCTGGTACTGCGGCGCCTGGACCGGTCGCGGCAGCCACGAGGACGGCCTGGTGTCGGCGCTCGCGGTCTGCCGCGCGCTGCAGCGCTAGCGCCGCGGGCGCGCCCTAGCGCAGCCAGCCCTTCTTGCGGAAGTAGAGGAACGGCGCGGCGACCGAGGCGATCATCACCACGATCGCGTAGGCGTAGCCGTAGCGCCAGTCGAGCTCGGGGATCGACCTGAAGTTCATCCCGTAGATGCTCGCGATCAGCGTCGGCGGCAGCAGCGCGACGCTCGCGACCGAGAAGATCTTGATGATCTTGTTCTGGTTGATGTTGATGAAGCCGACGGTGGCGTTCATCAGGAAGTTGATCTTGTCGAACAGGAACGTGCTGTGGCTGTCGAGCGAGTCGATGTCGCGCAGGATCTGGCGCGCCTCCTCGAACTGCTCGGCGCCGAGGAGGCGGCTGCGCATCATGAAGCTGACCGCGCGGCGCGTGTCCATGACGTTCCTGCGGATGCGGCCGTTGAGGTCCTCCTCGCGCGCGATCGCCGACAGCGCCTCGCCGGCGGCCTGGTCGTTGACCTGCTGGCGCAGCACCCGCGCGCTCACCGCCTCGAGGCTGTCGTAGATGCCCTCGAGCGCGTCGGCCGAATACTCGGCGTCGGCGTCGTAGAGCTTGAGCAGGACGTCCTTGGCATCCTCGATCAGCGCCGGGATCCGGCGCGCGCGCAGGCGCAGCAGCCGAAACACCGGCAGCGCCTCGGCGTGGACCGAGAACAGGATGTTCTTGTAGAGGATGAACGCGACCCGCACGAGGCGCGGCAACTCGTCATCGATCAGGAAGTCGGAGCGGATGTGCAGCTCGCCGTTGTCTTCCTCGTAGAAGCGCGCCGACTCCTCGAGGTCGTCGTCGACGGCGTCGCTCGGGATCGTCAGGCCGAAGCGCTCGGCGACCCAGCCCTTCTCTTCTTCGCTGGGCGCCTCGAGGTCGACCCAGACCGGGCGCAGATCGGCGAGCGCGCCCGGGCTTTCGATCTCTTCCTGGATCAGCCGGCCGCTGGCCAGCGTGAAGACGTTCAGCATGCAGGCTCCGGCGAGCATGACCCGGCTCGCCAGGAGCGGACGGTCACCGTGGGTGAGAACTCTCCAAGAACGTCGTCTCGAGATGCGGTGAACAAATTATCGCATCGCGATCGCCGTTTGCGCGAGCGGTCGCTGTGCCGTTCGCCACGGCGATAGACTGGTTTCGAGCGCGACGACCCTGATCGCGAGACAGGCTTCGGCGCCTCTGCTACCGTGTCTCAGGCGCACTCTCGAAAGGATTCGTCCATGAACCTGACGATCAGCGGTCATCACCTCGAAGTGACTCCGGCGCTGCGCGAATACGTGCTCGCCAAGCTCGACCGCGTCACCCGCCACTTCGACCAGGTCACCGGCATCACGGTGCTGCTGTCGATCGAGAAGCCGGCGGAGAAGGAGCGACGCCAGCGCGCCGAGGTGACCGTCCACGTCAAGGGCAAGGACCTGTTCGCCGAGTGCTCGTCGGAGGACCTCTACGCCGCGATCGACCAGCTGATGGACAAGCTCGACCGCCAGGTCGTCCGCCACAAGGGCCGCGTCCAGGACCACCACCACACCGCGCCGAAACGGATCGACGCGACGACAACTTGAGCGGTCTTCCCGGCCGGTGTTGCCGGCGCGCAGCACCGGCGCGCCGTCGGGCGCCCGAAGACATCCGACCTCGGCAAGGTCGGCGTCCGAACTCCATAATTCGTCGTTTCGTCCTCGGCCCCCGGCCGCACGCCGGCGGGCCATCCTGGCCATGAACCGACTCGCCGCCATCCTGCCCGTCGCCGACGTCGTCGTCGACGTCGACGCGACCAGCAAGAAGCGCGCATTCGAGCAGGCCGGGCTCCTGTTCGAGAACCAGCACGCGATCGCGCGGGCGACGGTCGCCGACAACCTGTTCGCGCGCGAGCGGCTCGGCTCGACCGGCCTCGGCCACGGCGTCGCGATCCCGCACGGCCGCATCAAGGGCCTCAAGAACCCGCTTGCCGCGGTGCTGCGCGTCCAGCAGCCGATCGCGTTCGACGCGCCCGACGACGAGCCGGTGTCGCTGCTGATCTTCCTGCTCGTTCCCGAGGCGGCGACGCAGCGTCACCTCGAGATCCTGTCGGAGATCGCCGAGATGCTGTCGGACCGCGAGCTGCGCGAGCGCCTGAAGACCGAGCCGCTCGCCGCCGAGGTGCACCGGATCATCGCCTCCTGGGAGCCGCTGAAGTCGGTGGCGTGAGCACGGCAGGCGCGCGACCCGAGTCCCGCGACCGATGAAGCCGACCGTCATCAGCGCCGAGGCGCTGTTCGAGGAGTTCCGGACGACGCTCCACTGGGAGTGGATCGCCGGCCACGCCCACCCGGAGCGCCATTTCGACGAGGCGGCGATCCGCGACGCGCGCTCGGCCGCCGACCTCGTCGGCTACCTCAACTACATCCATCCGAACCGCGTCCAGATCGTCGGCCGCCGCGAGGTCGCGTACCTCAACGAGCCCGACGTCGACGTCACCGACCGCCGCATCTCGCGCATCGTCACGCTCGAGCCGCCGGTGCTGATCGTCGCCGACGCGCAGGTGCCGCCCGACCGGCTCGTCGCGCTCTGCGACCGTGCCGACATCCCGCTCTTCGTCACCGAGGAGTCGGCCGGCCACGTCATCGACGTCGTCCGCGGCTACCTCGGCCAGCACTTCGCCGAGCGGACGACGCGCCACGGCGTCTTCATGGACATCCTGGGCATCGGCGTGCTGCTGACCGGCGAGTCGGGCCTCGGCAAGAGCGAGCTCGGCCTCGAGCTGATCTCGCGCGGTCACGGGCTCGTCGCCGACGACGCCGTCGACCTCTACCGCGTCTCGCAGACCGCGCTCGAGGGACGCTGCCCCGACCTGCTGATGAACCTGCTCGAGGTGCGCGGCATCGGCCTGCTCGACATCAAGGCGATCTTCGGCGAGACCGCGGTGCGGCGGAAGATGCGCCTGAAGCTGATCGTCCACCTCGTCCGCAAGGAGACGATGGACCGCGACTTCGAGCGGCTGCCGTACGAGCCGCTCAGCGAGGACATCCTCGAGGTTCCGGTGCGAAAGACGGTGATCGCAGTCGACGCCGGCCGCAACCTCGCCGTGCTCGTCGAGGCGGCGGTGCGCAACACGATCCTGCAGCTGCGCGGCATCGACACCTATGCCGAGTTCATCGCCCGCCACCACAAGGCGATGGGCAAGGTCGACTGACGCGCCCGGCCGATCCGCGAAAGCTCGCTTGACCTCGCCCGGCGCGAGGACTACACCCGGGTTCGAAAAGGAGGGTCGCCGCCATGTGGACTCTCGTGAGGGCACGCGCATCCCTGCGCGCCGCGGCGCTCGCCCTCGCCGCGGCGTGCGCGCCGAGCGGCGCCCCCGCTGCGGATCTCCTCGTCAGCTACTTCAACGCCGACGACGTCCGCCGGTTCGACGCCAGCGGCGCCTTCGTCGACGTCTTCGCCTCGGGCGGCGGCCTCAACTCGGCGCGCGGGATCGCGATCGGAGCCGACGGCAACCTCTACGTCGTCAGCGGGTTCACCAACAGCGTCCTGCGCTACGACGGCACGACCGGCGCGTTCCTCGGCGCCTTCGTGGCGACCGGCAGCGGCGCGCTCAGCAACCCGATCGACCTCGCGTTCGGCCCCGACGGCAACCTCTACGTCACGAGCGGCGGCGCGACCGACGCCGTCAAGCGCTACGACGCCGCGACCGGCGCGTACATCGACGATTTCGTCGTCGCCGGATCGAGCCTGCCGAACGGCATCGCATTCGGCCCCGACGGCAACCTGTACGTGCGCGTCGGCGGCGACGTCAACCGCTACGACGGCGCGACGGGCGCGTTCATCGACACCTTCGTACCCGGAGCCACTCCCGGCCTGTCGGTGTCGTCGGGGATCACCTTCGGCGGCGACGGCAACCTGTACCTGAGCAGCGGCTTCGACGACTCGGTGCTGCGGTTCGACGGCACGACCGGAGCGTTCATCGACACCTTCGTCGCAGCGTCGAGCGGCGGCCTCTTCGCACCCGAGGGACTCGTCTTCGGTCCCGACGGCGCGCTCTACGTCGTCAGCAGCCTCTCGGACGAGGTCAAGCGCTATGACGGCACGACCGGAGCGTTCCTCGGCAACTTCGTCGTCGACAACGACGCGCCGCTCGCGAGTCCGAGCGACCTCGTGTTCGTCTCGGCGCCGGTTCCCGAGCCGGCGACGACCGTCCTCGTCGTCGCGGGTGCCGGCGCGGCGTGGCTGGCGCGCAGGCGGGCGACGAGTGCGCGGGGAGATCCTTCGCTTCGCTCGGGATGAATTCGGCGCCGCAAGGCGCCGAATTCACTTGTTCCTGAACTCGCAGTTCTTCTTCGTGCACGCCGCGTAGAGCGCGAGCGCGTGGTCCTGCAGCTCGAAGCCGCGCGACGTCGCGACCGAGCGCTGGCGCTTCTCGATCTCGGCGTCGTAGAACTCCTCGACCCGGCCGCAGTCGATGCAGACGAGGTGGTCGTGGTGCTTGCCCTCGTTCAGCTCGAAGACCGCCTTGCCGCTCTCGAAGTGGCTGCGCGAGAGGATGCCGGCCTGCTCGAACTGCATCAGCACGCGATACACGGTCGCCAGGCCGATGTCGGCGTGCTCGGCGAGAAGGACGCGAAAGACGTCCTCGGCGCTCATGTGGCGCTGCTGCGTGTTCTGGAAGACCTCGAGCACCTTGATGCGCGGCAACGTCGCCTTCAGGCCGCTGTTCTTGAGCTCTTCGGCGTGGGTCATGGCGGTCGTCGGGCCGGAGGATCGAAGGTGCGCCGGTAGAATCGGGCCATCATACGAGCTTGCCGCGTGCGCCTTGCCGGCGCTCGTGCGAACGCCCCGTCCGCGCCATGCCCATCCCCCGCGTTGCTCGCATTGCCAGTTCGGTCGCCTCGATCGGCATGGCGCTCGCCGGCTGCCAGTCGCTGCAGACCTCCGAGAGCTTCCTCGGCGTCATCACGCCGTACAAGGTCGAGGTCGTCCAGGGCAACGTCGTCACCAGCGAGCAGGTCGCGCTCGTCAAGCCGGGCCTGACGCGCGCGCAGGTGCGCGACGTCCTCGGCTCGCCGCTGCTCACCGATCCGTTCCACGCCGACCGCTGGGACTACGTCTTCACGATCCGCCGCCAGGGCGCCGCGCCGCAGCTGCGCCGCGTCGTCGTCCGCTTCAAGGACGACGTGCTGGCGAGCATCGAAGGCGCCGCCGACCTGCCGAGCGAGCGCGAATTCGTCGCCTCGATCGATACCTTCAAGACGTCGCGCAACGCGCCGCCGCTCGTCCTCAGCGACGAGCAGCTGAAGGCGCTGCCGGTGCCGGTGCGTCCCGCCGCCGCCGAGCCCGCGCCGCCGGTGCCGAACCGCACCTACCCGCCGCTCGAGCCGCGCTCATGACGCCCCCGAGACGCTGCATGTCGGCGCCCCGAGCGGGCGCGGTCGCCTTGGGAACGGCCCGGCGGCGCCCATGACGAGCGCGGTGCAGCGCCGCCGCGTCGCAGTCGCCGGAGCGTCCGGCCGGATGGGCCGCGCGCTCGTCGAGGCGATCGCCGCGAGCCCCGACCTCGCGCTCGCCGCCGCGTTCGACGTCGCCGGCAGCGCCGCGATCGGCAGCGACG
>DASSRF010000397.1:0-13498 GCA_035701945.1 Caldimonas sp.
TCGTGAAGGTCGCCAGCAGCAGACCGGCAGCCGTCGCGGCAACGCCGAGCTCCATCACGACGCGCGGCCCACGGCGGTCCATGAGCCGGCCGAGCAGCGGGCTCAGCGCGGCGGAAACGACGAAGCCGAACGAGAACGCGCCGGCGGTCACGCCGCGCTCCCAGCCGAACTCGTCGAGGATCGGCGGAAAGAGCAGCGAGAACGCAGTGCGCGCGTTCACGCAGATCGCCATCGTCACGAAGACGACTCCGACGACGACCCACCCGTAGTAGATCGGCAGTCGCGACGCGAGCCGCTCGATCAAGCGCCTCCTCCCGGCTCGTCGAACGGCGCGCACGGGCGCCGCAAGCAGCGATGCATTCGAATCAAGTCGCTGCCGCCGCCGGATACAGGTGGCACGCCACCCGCCGGCGCTGCGCCACCTCGACGAGCGGGGGCGCGAGCGATCTGCACTGCGCCATCGCGTGCGGGCAGCGCGGATGGAAGTGGCAGCCCGCGGGCGGGTTGACGGGCGACGGCGGCTCGCCCTCCTGCAGCTGCTGCGCGACGGCATGCTCGGGGTCCGGGATCGGCGACGATGCCTTCAGCAAGCGCGTGTACGGGTGCAGCGGCTCTTCGAAGATCTGCGGCACCGGACCTTCCTCGACCATGCGGCCGAGGTACATCACCGCGACCCGCTGACAGAAGTGGCGCACGACGCCGAGGTCGTGCGAGATGAACACGAAGGCGAGTCGCCGGCGCGCACGCAGCTGGTCGAGCAGGACGAGGATCTGCGCCTGCACGCTGACGTCGAGCGCGGACACCGGCTCGTCGGCGAAGACGAGCTCCGGCCCGAGGGCGAGCGCGCGCGCGATGCCGATGCGCTGGCGCTGCCCGCCCGAGAACTCGTGCGGATAGCGGCGCGCCGCCGCCGCAGGCAGCCCGACTTCGTCGAGCAGGCGGACGACGCTTTCCTGCACCGCGGCGCCGCTCGCGATGCGGTGGACGCGGATCGGCTCGCCGATCGCGTCGGCGATCCGCTGGCGAGGATCGAGCGCCGACGCGGGGTCCTGGAAGACGATCTGCAGCCGCCGGCGCAGCACGCGCAGCGCCGCCGGCGAAGCCGTGACGACGTCGACGCCGTCGAAGCGCACGCTGCCGGTGTCGGGCGCGACGAGCCGCAGGCACGCACGCGCGACGGTCGACTTGCCGCAGCCCGATTCGCCGACGATGCCGAGCGCCTCGCCGCGCGCGACGTCGAACGACACGTCGTCGATCGCACGCACCGCGACCGTCGTCGGCACCGGCCAGCCGCGCCGCTCGCGGAACGTCTTCCCGAGCCCACGGACCTCGAGCAGCGCGTCGGTGTCGCTCATGCTGTCTCGGGCGCCCGCACCCAGCAGCGCACGCGGTGCATCGCCGCATCGGCCAGAGGCGCGAGCGCCGGGCGCTCGGCGCAGCGCGCGATGCGCAGCGGGCAACGCGACTGGAAGCGGCAGCCGCTCGGCATTTCGGGCAGGCCGGGCACCTGGCCGGGGATCGGCGCGAGCGCATCGGACGAGCGATCGACGCGCGGCATCGCCGCGAGCAGCGCCTCGCTGTACGGATGGGTCGGGCGGCGGAAGAACTCGTCGACCGGCGCGGTCTCGACGACGTCGCCGCCGTACATCACGATCACGCGATCGGCGACCGACGCGACGACGCCGAGGTTGTGCGTGATCAGCAGCACCGCGAGCCCTTCGCGGCGCTGCAGGTCGGCGAGAAGCGCGAGCACCTGTGCCTGGATCGTGACGTCGAGCGCAGTGGTCGGCTCGTCGGCGATCAGCACCTTGGGCGCGCACGCGAGCGCGATCGCGATCATCACGCGCTGGCGCATGCCGCCCGAAAACTGGTGCGGATACGCGCCGAGCCGCTCTGCCGCCGCCGGGATGCGGACGAGCTCCATCAGCTCGAGCGCGCGCCGCTGCGCGTCGCTCTTCGACATGCCGCGGTGCTCGACGAGCGACTCGGCGATCTGAAAGCCCACCGGCAGCACCGGGTTGAGCGACGTCATCGGCTCCTGGAAGACCATGCCGATGCGATCGCCGCGCATCGCCTGCACCTGCCTGTCGGAGGCGCCGGTCATCTCGACGCCGTCGACGACGATCCGGCCGCGCGTCACGCGTCCGACGCCGGCCGGCAGCAGCCCCATCACCGAGAGCGCGGTCAGGCTCTTGCCGCACCCCGATTCGCCGACCAGCGCCAGCGTCTCGCGCCGGTGCACGGCGAAGCTGACGTCGCGCACCGCGTCGAACCAGTGCCGCTCGATGCGGATCGACGTCGTCAGCCCTTCGACGGCGAGCGCGGGCGCATCGTCGACCTGGTCGCGCTCCACGCCGGCCGCCGCCGCTGCGACGCTCATTGCGGCGTCCTCGGGTCGGTCGCGTCGCGCAGGCCGTCGCCGATCAGGTTGAGCGCGATCATGATCGCGAGCAGCCCGATGCTCGGAAAGATCGAGAGCCACGGCGCGTCGAGGAGGTTGTCGAAGCCGTCGCGGATGATCCCGCCCCAGGTCGCGGTCGGCGGCGGCACGCCGAGGCCGATGAAGGCGAGCGTCGACTCGGTGCGGATCGCAGCGGCGAACCAGAGCGACCCCATGACGACGACCTCGTCGAGGATGTTCGGCAGCACGTGCAGGAACATGATGCGGCGGTCGCCGAATCCGAGCGAGCGGCAGGCGTCGACGAAGTCGCGCTCCTTCATCGCAAGCGTCGAGGCACGCGCGACGCGGACGAACGCGGGCACCGCGGTGATCGCGATCGCGAGGATGAGGTTGGTGAGGCTCGCGCCGAGGACGGCGACGAGGATCAGCCCCATGATGAGCTGCGGGAAGCTGAGCAGCACGTCGGTGAGCGCGGTGATGACGCGGTCGACGAGCCCGCCGAAGTAGCCCGAGACGACGCCGATGATCGTCCCCGCGAGGACGCCGGCGAGCGTCGCGATCGCGCCGACGAAAAGCGAGATGCGCGCGCCGTAGATCACGCGCGAGAGGACGTCGCGGCCGAAGTCGTCGGTGCCGAACGGATGCGCCGCCGACGGCGGCTCGAGCTTGAGCAGCACGTCCTGCGCGTTCGGGTCGTACGGCGCGAGCCACGGCGCTGCGAGCGCCATCACGACCATCGCGAGCGCGAGCACGAGGCCGATCGCGAGCCCGCCCGAGCGCGTCGCGCGCTGCCACGCCGACGGCGCGGCGACGACGATCGGACCGGTGGCGGCGCTCATCGAGAAGCCTCCGCGCTTCGCGCTGCGGCGCGAGCCCCCTTCGGAACGGCCGGGCGGGGGCTCATGACGCCTTGACGCGCGGATCGACCAGCCCGTAGGTGAGGTCGGTGAGGATGTTGGCGACGACGACCGCGAGCGCGGTCACGACCATCAGCCCCTGCAGCAGGCTGTAGTCGCGCTGGTTGAGTGCCGAGACGATGAGCTTGCCGAGGCCCGGCCGGTTGAAGACGATCTCGGTGAGCACGGCGTTGCCGATCAGGACGCCGAGATAGAGGCCGACGACGGTGACGATCGGGATCAGGACGTTGCGCAGCGCGTGCCGCCAGACGACGACCCTCGTCGGGAGCCCCTTGGCGCGCGCGGTGCGGACGTAGTCGTCCGAAAGCGCCTTCAGCATCCCCGAGCGCGTCACCCGCGTCACGTACGCCACCATGATCAGGCCGAGGTTGATCGACGGCAGCGCGAGCGCACGCAGGCGCGCCATCGGGTCGGTCGACGTGACGGTCGAGATGACCGGGAACCAGCGCAGCTCGACCGCGAACGCGATCAGGAGCAGGATGCCCGAGACGAATGCCGGGAACGACAGCCCCGCGAGCGAGACGATGCGCGCGAGCCAGTCGACGAAGCCGTCGCGCTTCTGCGCCGCGACGACGCCGAGCGGGATGCCGATCAGGCTGCCGATGACGAGCGCAGCGATCGTCAGCTCGATCGTGTACGGCAGCACCGCGGCGACGTCGGTCGTGATCGGGCGGTTGGTGACGAGCGAGCGGCCGAGGTCGCCGCGCGCGACCTGGACCATGAAGTCGGCGTACTGGGCGAGGATCGGCTTGTCGAGGCCGAGCCGCTGGCGGAGCACGGCGCGCGCCTCGGGAGTCGCCTGGTCGCCGAGGACGACGATCGTCGGGTCGCCGGGAACGACCCGCACCAGCACGAAGACGAGCGTGAGCACCGCCCACAGCGTGGGCAGCGCGAGCAGCAGCCGGTTGACGACGAAGCGCAGCATGTCGGCGCCCCGGCCGCGCTCACTTCTTCGTCGTCAGCTCCGTGATCTGCGGACCGAGGTGGATCGCGTCGACGAGCTTGTAGCCGAAGTCGACGTTCGACTTGTGCGCCCACACCTGCAGCTGCTCGAAGAGCGGGATCGCGCACACCTCGTCGAGGATCTTCTTCTGCGCCGTCGCCCACAGCTCCTTCTGCTTGGCGAGGTCGGGCTCGGAGCGCGCGGCGTCGATCTCCTTGTCGGCGACCGCGCAGTGCGAGAAGTTGATGACCGCGGTCGGCGTGCCGACGATCGAGCGCGAATGGAAGAACTGCGTCAGCGGCACGTCTGCGACCGGGAAGCGCGCCGCGGTGTAGTAGACCGCGCCGCTCAGGTCCTTGCGGATGTTGGCGTGGAACGTCTGGTGGTCGACCGTCTCGAGCTGCAGGTCGATGCCGGCGAGCTTCAGCTGCGCCTGGATGATCTGCGCGGTGTTGAGCATCGACGGCAGCGTCGACTGGATCGCCTTCACGGTGATGCCGTTCGGAAAGCCCGCTTCCTTCAGCAGCGCCTTCGCCTTGGCGACGTCGTACGTCGCGAGCGGCGCCTTGGCGTCGGTGCCGAGATAGCCCGCGGGAACGACCGAGACCGGCGGATCGGCGGTGAGGTCGCCCTTGAAGCTCACGATCTGCTGGCGGTTGATCGCGTGCGCGATCGCCTGCCTCACGCGCTTGTCGTCGAGCGGCTTGACGGTCATGTTGAGATGCAGCATGCCGAGCTCGGCCGGGCGCAGCACGTCGACGACGACGCCCGGCTCCTTCTTGAAGCGCTCGGCCCACTTCTGGTCCTGGCGGCCGTAGACGATGTCGAGCTCGCCCGAGGTGAACGCGAGGTCGCGCGCCGAGTCGGCCGGGATCAGGCGGTAGACGATGCGGTCGATCTTCGGCGCGCCGCGGAAGTAGTCCTTGTTGGCGAGGAAGGTGACGCTCTCGTTCGGCTTGTACGCCTCGAACCTGAACGGGCCGGTGCCGATCGGATTCAGGCGGAAGTTGTCGCCGAGCTTCTCGACCGCCTTCTTGCTGACGATGTTGCCGCCGTGGTAGTTGGTGACGAGGCCGAGGAAGAACGGCACCGCCTGCTTGAGCTTGACGCGCACGGTGTAGGGGTCGAGCGCCTCGACCGATTCGACCGACGCGTAATCGGCGGAGAACGACGACGTCTTCGAATCGGCGGCGCGCTTCAGCGAGAAGACGACGTCGTCGGCGGTCATCGTGCCGTAGTCGCCGTGGAACTTGACGTTCTTGCGCAGGTGGAACGTCCAGGTCAGCTTGTCGGGCGAGCTCTCCCATTTCTCGGCGAGGTCGGGCTCGAGCGACTCGAGGCTCGCCGACCCGGGCTTGAAGCGCACCAGGCCGTTGTAGAGCCAGGACGTCAATGGCTTGTCCTGCGTCGTCGTCGCGCGATCGGGGTCGAGCTGACTGATGTCGGCGGCCGACATGCCGACGTTGAGCACCGTCTCGGCGTGGACTCCGGCGGCGGCGAGAATGACGGCCGCGGCGGCGGCGCGGAGATGTCGCTTCATGCGTGCTCCCTGTTGCGCCTCGGCCGTCGTGCAGATCCCTCGTGCCGGGCCGCCGCATGATAGCCACGGGCCGCAGCCCGAACGCGCCGCGCGGCGCTCGCTAAGGGTTGATCCCGACCGCGGCCGACGAGCCGATCGGCGCACGCGACTTCGTGAAGCGCTCGATCGCGAACGGCGCGAGCGGCGACGCCGACCGGCCCTGCGCGACGAGCTCGGCAATGACGTCGCCGACGATCGGCCCGAGCTGGAAGCCGTGCCCCGAGAAGCCGAACGCGTGCACCAGGTTCGGCGTCGTCGCCGACCAGCCGAGCACGGGAATGCGATCGGGCATCTCGCCGTCGATCCCGGCCCACGTGCGGATGACGTGACTGCCCGCGAGAGCAGGAACGAGCGCGAGCGCGTCGCGCATCGACGCGAGCGACGATGCAGTGAGCGGGCGCGAGCTCGAAGCTTCGGCGTCGCACCAGCCGTCGCCGCCGCCGAGGATGACGTTGCCGCGCGCGATCTGGCGCAGGTAGATGCCGCCGCCGCAGACGCCGACCGAGCGATCGATGAAGAACGGCAGCGGCTCGGTGACGAGCATGTTCGGCACCAGCGGCGCGAGCGGCACGTCCTCGCCGAACGCCGCGGCGAAGCGACCGGCGGCGGCGCCGGCGCAATTGACGAGAAAGCGGCTGCGCACCTCGAGCGCTTCGCCGCGCAGCGCGAAGCCGTCGCCGTCGCGCGCCGCCTCGATCACCGGCGCGTGCTCGCGCACGTCGGCGCCGAGCCGGCGTGCGAGCCGCGCGTACGCGGGGCCGACGACGCGCGGGTTGGCGTGGCCGTCCTCGGCGCAGAGCGACGCGCCGACGACGCCGGCGGCGAGCCAGGGCAGCTGCGCCTGCACCGCGGCGCGACCGAGCAGTTCGAGCCGCAGCCCGTAGGCGGCAGCGTCGCGTGCGTAGCGCTCGAGCTCGGCCATTTCGGTGTCCGAGCGCGCGAGCTTGACGTGCCCGCTCGCGACGAACTCGACGTCCTCGCCGAGGTGCGACGACAGCGTGTCCCACAACGGCCGGGCGCGGCGCGCGAGCGGCAGCTCGGCGAAGTCGCGGCCCTGCTGGCGCACGCCGCCGAAGTTGACGCCGCTCGCGCCGGCGCCGCAGCGGCCGCGCTCGAGCAGGACGACGCGAACGCCCTCGCTCGCCAACCGCGCGCCGGCGGCGCAACCGGCGATGCCGCCGCCGATGATCGCGACGTCGGCGCGCAGCCGCTCGATGCTCACGATGCCTCCGCGACGATCGGAATCGGCTTGACCGGCGGCTGCGCGCGCAGCCGCCCGATCGCATCGACCTCGCTGCCGGTGCACTGCGCGATCAGCGCGGCAGCGGCCTCGCCGCAGACGCGTCCCTGGCAGCGGCCCATGCCGACGCGCGTCAGCGCCTTGGCGCGGTTCGCTTCGTCGCCGCCCCGCTCGCGCGCAGCCGCGCGCAGCGTGCCGGCGGCGATGCCTTCGCAGCGGCAGACGAGCTCGGCGTCGTCGATCGCGTCGACGAGATGGCGCGGGAACGGATACGCCGCGTCGAGCGCGCGCCGGAAGCGCGCCTGGCGCGCGAGCGCACGGTCGAGGCGCGCCGCCTCGCGCGCATCGACGCCGCGGCCGAGGTCCTCGAGCAGCGCGAGCGCGGTGCGCCGCCCCTGCAGCTCGGCGACGTCGGCGCCGCCGATGCCCGCGCCGTCGCCCGCGAGGTAGACGTGCGGAACGCTCGAGCGCCCCTCGCGGCTGCGCTGCGGCAGCCACAGCTGCGTCTCGCGCTGATGGACGAAGCGGCAGCCCGCGAGATCGGCGAGCTGCGCTTCGGGGCGCAGGCCGAACGACGCGCCGATCGCGTCGCAGGCGACGCGATGCTCGGCACCCGACGGATCGCGCCAGACGAGCGCCTCGACGCGGCCGTCGCCTTCGGCGCGCAGCGCACGGATGCCCGACGCCGCAGGCACGCCGCGGAGACGGTTGCGCGCGGTGTACCAGAGACCCTTCGCCAAGGTGCGCGGCGCGGTCGCGAGGCCCGCGAGCTGCGCGACCTTCGCCGCGAACGGAGTCGCGTCGAGCGCAGCGACGACCTGCACGCCGGCCTTCGCGTACTGGTGCACGACGAGCGGCAGCAGCGGCCCGGCACCGACGAACGCGACGCGCTCGCCGATCGCGATCCCCTGCGACTTCAGCGCGATCTGCGCGGCGCCGAGCGTCGTGACGCCGGGCAGGGTCCAGCCCGGGAACGGCAGCACGCGGTCCATCGCGCCGGTCGCGAGGAGCAGGCGGTCGAACGCGATCTCGCCGTGGCCGTCCCGCGAGAGGACGTCGAGGCGCTGCCCGAAGACGTTCCACACCAGCGTGCGCGGCCGGTAGTCGATGCGGCCGGAACAGGCGTCGAGCACGCGGTGGATCGCCCCGGCCTTGCGCGCGTCGAAGCCGTAGAGCGCCGACGCTTCGCGCGCCGCCGCAGGTGGCGGCTGGCGATACACCTGGCCGCCCGGACGCTCGGCTTCGTCGAGCACGATCGGCACCAGACCCGCGCGCGCGAGCGTCTCGGCAGCGCGCACCCCCGCCGGGCCGGCGCCGACGACGGCGACGAGGGGATCAGCCATGCCGATCGCCCGCGACATCGGCCTTGTCGACGAGCACCGCCATTCCGGCCTCGACCGGCGTCGTGCACGCGCGGACGCGGCGGCCGTCGGCGAGCGCGACCCAGCAGTCCTGGCACGCGCCCATCCAGCAGAAGCCCGCGCGCTCGCCGGGACCGAACTCGAATCTGCGCAACGAGCTGCGGTGCAGCAGCACCGCGGTGATGAGGAGATCGCCCTCCTTCGCGCGCACCGCGACGCCGTCGATCGTGATCGGCACGTCCGCGCCTCGTCGCTCGACCGCTCGCCGCAAGAGCCCCGCCATCGCACCTCCGTGCGCCAACTATAGTTGCCGCTCCTCGCGACGCCACGACACGAACGATGCTCGTCCGCACCGTCAACATCCATCTCGTCACGACGGGGAACCTCCATCCGGTCGTCGTCGAGCTCGTGACCGACGAGGGCGTCAGCGGCATCGGCGAGGCCGCGATCGCCTACGGCGTCGGCGGCACCGCGGCGGCGGGGATGGTGAAGGACCTTTCGCAGCGGTTCATCGTCGGCCGCGATCCGTCGCCGATCGAGTCGCTCTGGTCGGAGATGGTCGACCACTCGTTCTGGGCCAAGGGCGGCGGCCCCATCGTCTTCGCCGGCATCGGTGCGATCGAGCAGGCGCTCTGGGACATCAAGGGCAAGCTGCTCGGCGTTCCCGTGCACGCGCTGCTCGGCGGGCCGACGCGCGAGAAGGTGCGCGTCTACGCGAACGGCTGGTACGGCGCATCGCGAACGCCGGCCGAGCTCGCCGCTGCCGCCGAGCGGCCGCTGCGCGACGGCTACACGGCGCTGAAGTGCTATCCGCTCGCCGTCGCGACCGAGCACGGCCTGCGCCATGCGAGCGCGCGCACGGTCGATCGCGACCTCACCAACCTCGCGTTCGAGAAGATCAAGGCGCTGCGCGCCGCGGTCGGCAACGACGTCGAGCTGATGCTCGACCTGAGCGGCGGCCTCGCCACCGCGGAGACGATTCGTCTGTGCCGCCGCTTCGAGGAGCTCGACATCGCGTGGATCGAGGAGCCTGCCGATCCGTTCGACGTCGGCGCGCTGCAGAAGATCTCCGAACGCGTCGCGATCCCGATCGCCGCCGGCGAGCGCCTGTACACGCGGCAAGGGTTTCGCAAGGTGCTCGAGCCGCACGCGGTCGACATCGTGCAGCCCGACGTCGGCAACAGCGGCGGCATCCTCGAAGTCAAGAAGATCGCCGCGATGGCCGAGGCGTACGGCGTCCCCGTCGCGCCGCACAACTGCGGCAGCACGCTCTCGACGGCAGCCGCGCTGCAGGCGTCGTGCTGCATCACCAACTTCATGACGCTCGAGATCTATCCCTACTTCCCCGAGCGGCCCGGCTACGTGCGGATGCTCGACGACGCGCCGGAGGAGCGAATCGCCGGCGGCTGGCTCGCCGCGCCGACTGCGCCGGGCCTCGGAGCGACGCTGTCGGCGGCGGCGCGTTCGTTCCTCTGGGCGAAGCTCGACGCCTAGCATCGACGCCCCGGCCGCGAAGGCGGCGCCGAGCCGTCACGAGACCGCGCCCGAGCCGTACCTGCCGACGAGGAGGTTGCCGCTCGAGAACCGCTCGATCGAATAGGGCGCGAGCGACACGTCGGTCGGCAGGCCGAGCGCTTCCTGCGCGAGCACGCGACCGACCGTCGGCGACAGCTTGAAGCCGTGCCCCGAGAAACCGAAGCCGACGACGAGCCCGCGCACGCCGGGAACGCGCCCGAGCACCGGATTCCAGTCGGGCGTGACGTCGTACACCCCGGTCCACGAAGACGCGAGTCCGGCCGCCTCGTACGCGGGAAAACGTCTCGCGACCTGCGCGCCGACCTCGGCGACGTAGTCGAGGGGAACGTCGCCCTGCCCGGTGTCGGCGCGCGCGAGCCGCTCGCCGACGAGTCCTTCGCTGACGAGCATCTGCTTGCCGCCGTAGCTGCGGCAATAGAGCATCCCCGGCGACGCGAGGTCCTTGAAGACGGGCATCCGGTACGTGTACGGCGCGCCGTCGCACTCGAGCGCGAGCACCGCGTGCCGCTCGGCGACGACGGGCATCGCGCGGCCGAGCCAGTTGGCCAGCTCGGACGTCCAGATGTTCTGCGTGCTCACGACCGTGCCGCACGCGATCTCGCCGGCGCTCGTCGCGACGCCGACGACGCGGTCGCCTTCGCGCAGCAGCCGGTTCGCCGAGACGCCCTCGCGGATCGTCGCGCCGTTGCGGCGAGCGGCCTTCGCGAAGCTGGTCGTGACCATGGTCGCGTCGGCGAAGCCGGCGTCGGGCTCGAAGCCGATGAGCGCGGCGTCGTCGAACGAAGCGATCGGCAGCAGCTCGCTCGCCTGCGCCGGCGAGAGGTATTCGAGCCGTACGCCTTGCGCCTCCTGCTCGCGCAGCGACGCTCGCAGCGGCTCGAGCTTGTCGCCGGCGGCGGCGCTGATCAGGTAGCCGCAACGCACGAGCCCGCACGACGCTTCGTCGTCGCCGACGTACGCCGCGAAGTCGTTGAAGACGCGCCACGACCGCTTGGCGAGCTCGACGTTCTCGCGCACCGAGTAGTGCGTGCGCAGGATGCCGGAGGACTGCGCCGTCGTGCCCGAGCCGATCGTCTCGCGCTCGATCAGCAGCACCTTCCTCGCCCCGAGCGTCGACAGGTGGAACGCGACCGAGGCGCCGACGACGCCGCCGCCGATCACCACCGCATCGAACTTCTCGACTGCGCTCGCCGCGTGCACCCGCCGAGAATAGCGGCAAGCGCGACGGTCACGAGCGGCGCGATCGGCTACGACTGGTCGGCCGGCTCTCCGAGGCGCCAGGCAGCGCGCCGGAAGCCCCTTCGCATCGCACGACGCGTGATCAGGAGCGCAAGCAGCGCCGTCCCGCCGAGGAACCAGCGCGCCGCGCGGCCGGGCGCGAGGCCGGCTCGTCGCAGCGCCGGCCAGTCGGAGCCGCGGATCGGCTCGCCGCACGACGCGAGCAACGCGAGCTCCGCGACGGTCAAGCCGTGCGTGCCGCCCTGCTCGGCACTCGCACGCCGCTCGAGGCGAAGGTCTGGTTCTGGCAAGCGGTTCATGGCACCAGCGGTGATGCCTGCTGCCAAGATAGCCGCGCCGCGAGGAAACGGTGTCAGAAGATGCCCTGAGCCGGCGTCGGTCGCGAGCGCGACCGCGCCCGAGACGATCCGCGCCGGAGCGATCACGAGGCCGTGGCACGGACGCGCGGCCGGGAAGACGAAGGTGGTGAGGCGGCGGCGAAGGCCGTCGCGCGTCCGGGGCGGCAGTGGCGCGTGGCAGGCTCGACGGGCAGCGAGCGGCGCCGCAGCAGTCACCTGCACTCACCGCTTGCGACCGCCGCCGATGCTCGCGTGCGTGGCACACTGGGCCGACGCTCGGCTCGGAGGCCGCAACTCACACCGGAGGAGACATCGGATGCTGACGATGGAGAAGACGGCCGACTACGTGAAGCGCTGGGTCGCCGCGTTCGAGTCGAAGGACCTCGATCGCGTGATGGCCTTCTACACCGACGACGTGATCTTCCACTCCCCGTTGATCGCGCGGCTGAGCCACGACCCCAGCGGCACGGTGCACGGCAAGGCGGCGCTGCGCGCCTACGTGAAGAAGGGCTTCGAGGTGTTCGACCACATCGACTTCACCGTGCTCGACGTGCTGCGCGGCGTCGACAGCATCGCGATCCACTACAAGGGCATCACGGGCACGCACGTCGTCGAGGTGCTGTTCTTCGACAGGAACGGCATGGTCCGCGAGTCGTACGTGCACTACGCGTCGGCGTGATCGGTCTTCGACAGGGAGGGAACAACACCATGGGCATCATCGGAACCATCGTCGTCGGCCTCATCGTCGGCGCCATTGCGCGTTTCGTGCTTCCCGGCGAGCAGAAGATGGGCTGGATCATGACCTGCCTGCTCGGCATCGCCGGCTCGCTCGTCGCCGGGTACGCCGGCCAGGCGCTCGGCTGGTACGCACCCGGGGAAGGCGCGGGCTGGATCGCCTCCGTGGTCGGTGCGGTGGTGCTGCTGGTCGTCTTCGGGATGCTGCGCAAGAAGTAGAGCCGTCGTCCTGCTCGGCGCGACGCGCGAGCGCCGCGCCGAACCGACCTCGTTCGCTTGCCGGCTAGCGGCCGAGCCGACTCGCGAACCGGTCGATGCTCGCGAGCAGATCGTCGTCGGGCGGAACTTGCCCTTGCGGCGTCAGATGGTCGACGATCTCGGGCACGAGGTGGGAAAGTCCGCTGCGCGCTTCGTCTTCGGTGATGCCGGCGCGCGAGGCGATCGTCGACAGCTGCTCCGGCCCGAGGATCTTCGACCAGGCCTGCGGCGGCAGCGGCTCGTTGGCTCCGGTTCCGACCCAGGAATCGGCGTGCCGGCCGTATCCGCTCTCGGTCAACTGCTGCAGCAGGCCACCAAGTCCACCGCCGCCTCCTCCGCCCGCCACCGGAGCCGCGACGGCGCTGCCGCCGCCCCGATTCGAGAGCATGCCGAGCACGATCGGGAGCAGCGCCATCACGACGGCGCCGCCGCCGCCGCCACCGAAGCCCTGGCCGATCGGCGACTGCCCCTGTCCCTGCATTCCGCCCGTCAGTCCGCCGAGGATCTGGTCGAGAAGGCCCATGTCTGCTCCCGCGAGTGGTTGTTGGTACCCGGATGCTGAACCTGGGCTGCTGCGAGCGCAACCACTGCCGATCCGTGCGCGCCGAATCGGGACCTTCGGCGACGCCGGTCGCAAACGGCGCGCGAAACGGCAGGCGCGACGAACGCCGCCGCTCGTCGCCGCCGCGCCGCGCCCTACAGGCCGAGGTAGCGCTGCAGGATCTGCGGCTGCGCCTTGATCTCCGCCGCCGGGCCTTCGTGCACGATGTGCCCGTTGTTGATGATGTAGACGCGCTGCGCGAGCGCGAGCGTCGCGGCGAGGTTCTGCTCGACCAGCACGATCGTCAGCCCCGCCGCGGCGAGGTCGCGGCACACCTTCATCAGCTCGCGGACGATCAGCGGCGCCAGTCCCTCGAACGGCTCGTCGAGCAGCACGATCTTGGGGTCGCG
>DASSRF010000398.1:0-12326 GCA_035701945.1 Caldimonas sp.
GGCTTCCTGCTGCTGCGCGACCACGTCCGCGGCACCTTCGCGTTCAACCGCACCTCGCTCGCCGGCCACGCGATCGGCGCGATCGTCGTCGAGGTCGTCTACGCCGACGTCGCGCCGCGGACGCTGCGCGTCCTCTGGGGCGTCGCGTTCGCGCTCGTCTGGCTGGTGCGGCTGTGGCTCGCGGTGCGCTTCGGGCGCGACGAGCCGACGACGGTCGCCGGCCTGCAGCAGCGGCTGCGCACCTGGCAGGCGGGCGTGCTCGCCTCGGGCGTCCTCTGGGGAATCGCGGCGTGGTTCTTCTCGCCGTACGGCACCGGGCTGCACCAGCTCGCGCTCGTCCTCGTCGTCTACACGTTCTGCGTCGCCTGCGTGCCGATCCTGGCGCCGCAGTTCGCGCTCTTCGTCCTTTTCGTCGTGCTCGTCTTCGTTCCCGCGATCGTCCGCGTCGCGCTGCTGCACGACGTGCTGAGCTGGCAGGCAGCGGTCGTCATGGCGGTGGCGATGGCGATGACGATGCTGCTCGGCCGCAACTACCGGCAGTCGTTCGAGAGCATCGTCGGGCTGAAGCTGCGCACCGAGGCGCTCGCGGTCCAGCTCGCCGCCGAGAAGGCGGTCGCCGATGCGGCGCGCGCCGAGGCCGAGGTCGCGAACCGCGCCAAGACGCAGTTCTTCGCCGCCGCGAGCCACGACCTGCGCCAGCCGCTCCACGCGATGGGCCTGTTCGCCGAGGCGCTGCGCGCGAAGAGCCACGACGCCGAGGTCGCGCAGCTCGTCAACAGCATCAACGAATCGGTCGACGCGCTCGAGGGCCTGTTCTCCGAGCTGCTCGACATCACCAGGATCGACAGCGGCGGCGTCGAGGTCCATCCGGTCGACTTCGAGCTCGCCGACATCTTCCGCAAGGTGCGCCTGCACTTCGAGCCGGCGGCGTTCGAGAAGGGGCTCGAGCTGCGCGTCCGCGGCGGCGGCCGCGTCGCGTTCGCCGACCCGCTGCTCGTCGAGCGGATCGTCCGCAACCTGGTCTCGAACGCGATCCGCTACACGAGCGACGGCTCGGTGCTCGTCAGCTGCCGGCGCCACGGCGACAAGCTGCTGCTGCAGGTCTGGGACACCGGCCCGGGCATCCGTGCCGACGAGCGCGGGCGCGTGTTCGACGAGTTCTACCAGGTGCCGGGGACGCGCGCGGTCGGCGGCGAGCAGAAGAAGGGGCTCGGGCTCGGCCTCGCGATCGTCAAGCGGCTCGCCGATCTCATGAACGCACCGCTCGAGCTGCGCTCGAAGGTCGGCCGTGGCACCGTCTTCACGCTCCGGCTTCCGGTCGGCAAGGCGCCGCGCGCCGCCGAGCGCGCGCTCGGGTCGCGCGCGCCGACCGGAGTCACGCTCGCCGGCCGCACGATCGTCGTCGTCGAGGACGAGCCCGCGGTGCGGCAGGGCCTCGAGGTGCTGCTCGCGTCGTGGGGAGCGACGATCGTCTCGCTCGAGAACCTGGCGGCGACGCAGGCGTGGGCGGATGCCGCCGACGCGGCGGCGCCGCCGGCCCTCGTCATCGCCGACTACCGGCTCGAGGAAGGCGCGACCGGCGTCGCCGCGATCGCCGCGGTGCGCCGCCGATTCGGCGCGTCGGTGCCGGCGATCGTCGTCACCGGCAGCGCGATGAGCAGCCACGAGAAGGACGCGCTCGAGCACGACTTCCACCTGCTGATCAAGCCGGTGCTGCCGAACAAGCTGCGGGCGATGATCGCGTTCAAGCTCGCCCCTCGTTAGCCGCGACGACGCGCCCGCCGGGTTCGCCGCGGTAACCGCAGAGCGTCCGCTCGCAGCGCTCGAGCGCCGCCGAGACCTCGTCGCTCGCCTGCACCAGCGCGAGCGCAGCGGCGGTCGGAACGAGGCGCTTGCCGCGCTGCTCGAACAGGCGCACGCCGAGCGAATCGCCGAGCTTGCGCAGGTGGCCGGAGATCGTCGGCTGCGCGACGCAGAGCGCGTCGGCGGCGCGCGACGCGCTGCCGAGGCGCACGGTCGCCTCGAGCGCGGCGAGCTGCGGCAGCGTGCCGTGGCGGACGTAGCGACGCAACGAGGAGAGGGCGAGCGGAGCCGTCATTTGCCGTCCTTCGAAGAGGGCTGGCAAAGGTCTGGTCCGTGCCGACGGGCACCCGAAGCGCCGGGGCCCGAAGGCCCGTACTGACGACGCAGCGGACGTTCCGGCGCGGGCCGGAACGCGGACTACTCCCGCTTTGCACGCACGACGCGGGCGCCGCGCGTGCCGCGATTGTGATCGATCGCGATGCGCGATCCATCGCGATTCGCGAAAGACCCCGGCAAACGCGTCGTGAGAATGGCCGTTGCGCAGCCGAGTGCCGATGGATCCCGCCGCCTTCTTCTCCGCGCTCGCCGCGATCGTCGTCATCGACCTCGTCCTCGCCGGCGACAACGCGATCGTCATCGCGCTCGCCGCGCGCGGCCTGCCGCAGCGGCTGCAGAAGCGGGCGATCGTCTGGGGCGCGATCGGCGCGATCGCGGTGCGCAGCGCGATGACCGCTGTCGTCGTCTGGCTGCTCCAGATCCCGGGCCTGCTGCTCGCCGGCGGCGTCGTCCTGCTCTGGATCGCGTACAAGCTGCTGCTGCCCGACGAAGGCGGCAGCGACCGCCACGGCGCCGCCGCGACGACGTTCTGGGGCGCGATGCGGACGATCGTCGTCGCCGACGCCGTCATGGGTCTCGACAACGTGCTCGCCGTCGCCGGCGCCGCGCACGGCAGCTACCTGCTCGTCGTCGCCGGGCTCGTGATCAGCGTGCCGATCGTGGTCTGGGGCAGCACGATCGTGCTCAGGTTCGTCGACCGCTTCCCGGCGATCGTCTACGTCGGCGCCGCGGTCCTCGTCTGGACCGCGGTGAAGATGGTCCGCGGCGAGCCGGTCGTGCAGCCGTGGCTCGAAGCCAACCCTGCGCTCGGCGCGCTCGCGTACCTCGCGATCCCGCTCGTCCTCGGCGCCGCGTTCCTGAAGAACCATCGCCATCTCGAGTCGCGCATCCACGCGAGGCTGGCGGCGCAGCGCGAATCGGCTGGCGCGACCACGAGCCCCGCGCCCCACACCGCACCCGCAACGACCGAAGGAGGACCTGCCGTGCCCGCCATCCTCGTCCCCGTCGACGGCTCGCGCAACGCGCTCGGCGCGGTGCGCCACGCCATCGCCGAACAGCGCCGCGATCCGGCGCTCGAAGTCCATCTCCTCAACGTGCAGCCGCGCGTGTCGCGCCACGCGGCGCGATTCGTCGCGCGCGCCGACCGCGAGCGCTGGCTGCACGACCGCGCCGACGCGGCGATGGCGGGCGCCGTCGCGCTGCTCACCGACGCCGGCATCGCCCACCGCACGCACCGCGCGATCGGCGTGCGCGCCGACGAGATCTGCCGCGCCGCGCGCCGGCTCGGCGTCGCCCGCATCGTCATGGGCACCGCGCGCAAGAACTCGCTGACGCGGATGATCGAGGACTCGGTGACGCACCGCGTCCTCGAGACGACGCCGGTGCCGGTCGAGGTCGTCGTCGGCGACGCGGTCTCGAAGTGGGAGCGCTGGGGCCTGCCCGCGGGGGTGCTCGGCGTCGGCGGGCTGCTCGTCCTCGCCGCCGACTGAACGCGCGACCCGCGCGTCCGACGCCGCAGTCGATCTAGACTGCGACGCCGACGGTTCGCCAGGGAGGTGGCATGGCCGGACGATTTCGCGCCTGGTGGGCGAGCGCGCTGGCGCTCGCGCTGCTCGCGTCGTGCGCGGTCATGGGCGACCCGCTCCGGGTCCAGGTCGTCGGCCTCGATCCGCTGCAAGGCCAGGGCATGGAGCTGCGCTTCGCCGCCAAGCTGCGGGTGCAGAACCCGAACGAGGCGCCGATCGACTACGACGGCATCGCGGTCGACCTCGAGGTGCGCGGCAGCGCGTTCGCGAGCGGCGTCAGCGACGCGCGCGGAACGATCCCGCGCTACGGCGAGGCGGTGGTGACCGTTCCGGTGACGGTGTCGGCGTTCGCGATGGTGCGCCAGGCGATCGGCCTGGCGAGCGGCGACCGATCGAAGATCGACTACGTCCTGCGCGGCAAGGTCGGCGGCTCGACCTTCGGCAGCGTGCGCTTCGAGTCGAGAGGCGAGCTCGAGCTTCCGGGCGCGACGACGTCGCCCTGATTCATTCCTCTGCCGCCTGACGCCGGGAGCGCAGCGACGACCACAGCGCGCGGACGCGCCGGCCGCGGCCCTCGAGCAGGAACGACGCGGCGACCGCGAGCGCCGCCGAGACGGCGCCGGTGAGCAGCGCCTCGGCGTGGAAGAAGCCGTAGTGGTTCGGGTGCGAGTAGGCGTCGCCGAGCGCGGTGAGGCCGCCGACGACGAGCGCGTTGCCGTAGCGGTTCGAATAGAGCCGCTTGACCGGCGTGAAGCTGAGCAGGAGCGCGACGACTCCGGTGACCAGACCGGTGCGCAGCGCGATCGTCCAGTGCACCGCGCTCCAGACGTTCGCGAGGCTGCCCGGCATGCACATCATGCACGCGCTCGTCGGCTGCCAGAAGCGCTCGACGAACAGTCTGACGCGCAGCTTCCATCCGATCGACGGGGCAGGTGGCATGGCTCGGCTCCAGGTCGCGATGCTATGTCGGCGGGTACGCGGCTGTCCGACAATCGGATGTGCCGATCGGGGAGATGTCATGCCGACTGTCCGTGCTCGTACGACCAGCGCCGCCGGCGCCAAGCCCGCCGCCGCGAAGACGGCGACGAAGAAGGCGCCCGCGCGCACGGCCGCCGCGCCGAAGTCGCCGGTGACGAAGAGCACGGCGCGGGCGACGACGCCGTCGGCAATGATCGACGCGCGGATCGCCGAGCTCGGCGACTGGCGCGGCGCGACGCTCGCCAGGCTGCGCGCGCTGATCCAGGAAGCGGCGCCGGACGTCGTCGAGGAGTGGAAGTGGCGCGGCGTTCCGGTCTGGGAGGACCACGGCATCGTGTGCACCGGCGAGACGTACAGGAGCGTCGTCAAGGCGACGTTCGCGAAGGGTGCGTCGCTGCCCGACCCGGCGCGGCTCTTCAACTCGAGCCTCGACGGCAACGTCCGCCGCGCGATCGACTTCCGCGAAGGCGACGAGATCGACGCGCCTGCGCTGAAGGCGCTGGTGCGCGCTGCCGTCGCGCTCAACCGGTCGTCGCGTCGCCGCTAGCGCGCACTGCGCGCGCGCGCGTCGCGGTCACGCCGGCTGGTACGCGAGCCTGACGTAGATCGGCGCGAACGCCTCGGCCTGCGTCACCTCGAGGAGGTGCTCGCGGGCGAGCTCGAGCAGCGCGATGAAGGTGACGACGACGACCGGCGCGCCGCGGCGGGCGTCGAACAGCTCCTCGAAGAGCGCGAACCGGCGCCCCTGCAGCGCGCGCAGCACGAGGCTCATGTGCTCGCGCACGCTCAGGTGCTCGCGCGAGATCTGGTGGTGCTGGTGGAGCCTGGCGCGCTTGACGATCTCGAGCCAGGCGTCGCGCAGGTCGACCGGCGCGACCACCGGCAGCCGCGCCGCCGACGCCTCCTCGACCGCGACGTGCGCGCGCAGGAAGTCGCGGCCGTGCAGCGGCAGCGCGTCGAGCTTGGCCGCGGCGAGCTTCATCTGCTCGTACTCGATCAGCCTGCGCACGAGCTCGGCGCGCGGATCGTCGGGCTCCTTGCCGTCGGCGCTCTTCTTCGGCGGCAGCAGCATCCGCGACTTGATCTCGATCAGCATCGCGGCCATCAGCAGGTATTCGCTGGCGAGTTCGAGGTTGTGGCTGCGGATCTGGTCGACGTAGGCGAGGTACTGGCGCGTGACGCTCGCCATCGGGATGTCGAGGATGTTGAAGTTCTGCTTGCGGATCAGGTAGAGCAGCAGGTCGAGGGGCCCTTCGAACGCCTCGAGAAAGACCTCGAGCGCATCGGGCGGGATGTAGAGGTCCTGCGGCAGGTCGAACAGCGGCTCGCCGTAGAGCCGGGCGACGGCGATGCTGTCGACGACGTCGACGACTTCGGGCTCGGCGAGCTCTTCCATCACGATCGCGAGGTCGGGCCGCTCACGGTGTCTTCGTCTGGTAGACGTACGCCTGCTGCGGCACGCGCGACTCCGCGTTCTCGGCCTCGGCGGTGCGGTCGATGCGGCGGTCCCACCAGATCGCGCGGCCGCGGCGCTGCTCGTCCTCGAGCGTCGGCTTCTTCGCCTTCAGCTCGTCGATGAACTCGCTGATGTCGGACTTGTACGGCTTCCAGAAGAGGGGCATGGCGACTGCGGCGTAAACCCGGGAGTCTAGCCGGCGCGCGCCGGCCGCCGCCTCAGGCGGGCACCCGCCGGACGTGCTCGCCGTCGCGCAGGAACGCGTGCGGCTCGCCGGTGATCCAGCGCGCGAGCTCGTCGAGCCGCGCGGTGCCGACCTCGAACGCCGGGAAGACGACGCTCACCGTCTCGAACCCGTCGACGTTGGCGACGTGGAACGTCACCCGCGCCGAGTCGTGGTCGGGAACGACGCGCACCGAGCTCTGGAAGTCGGCGACGAGATGGAAGCGCTTCTCGACGAACTTGCCCGTGTCGGCGTCGCGGACGACCTCGCTGTCGTAGTGCACGCCGCACTGGCGAAGCCGCGACTCGAGCCTCTCGATCTCGGGCGGGAAGTCCTTGGCGATCGCGACGCGGCTGCCGGTCTTGGCGGCGAAGTTGAGGACGATGTGGTCGAACACCTCGACGTCGCGCAACCGCTTCATGCGCGCGTCGGCGCGGAACTCGCTGAAGCGCAGCTGGCTGAACGACGTCCTGCGGTCGAGCCACCAGACCGTCTTCGAGAGCGGCTGCAGGACGTTGAGCTGGCGCGCGAGTGCGAACAGATAGCGCGACGTCGCGTGGCACGCCGCGTCGGTGAGCATCGCGTTGCGCTGCAGGGCGCCGATGTCCTGGCGCTGCTGCGCGAGCACGTCGTCGGCCTGGCGCTTGAGGTCCTCGAGATATCCCACTGTCTCGCCGAGCTGTTTGGGTGAGGATAGCCGAGCGCCGCGACGCCGGGGCGCGCGGATTCGTGGAGGACTGCAGCGGCAAGCGCCGTCGCGCACCGACGTGCGCGCGGCTCGGTGGCGTTGTTCACGCCGCGTCGGGTCGGGGCGTGCGGCAGCGGCGGACCGCGGTCAGGATCCCGCGCAGGATCTCGATCGGCGCCGGCGGGCAGCCGCGAACGACGACGTCGACCGGAACGACGTCGGCGACGCCGCCGCACGTCGCATAGTTCGCGCCGCCGAGGAGGCCGCAGCCGGCGCCGCAGTCGCCGACCGCGACGACGAGCTTGGGCTCCGGCGTCGCCTCGAACGTCCGCCTGAGCGCGAGCTCCATGTTGCGCGACACCGGGCCGGTGACGAGGAGCAGGTCGGCGTGGCGCGGGCTGGCGACGAAGCGGATGCCGAGGCCCTCGAGGTTGTAGTACGGATTGTCGAGCGCGTTGATCTCGAGCTCGCAGCCGTTGCACGAGCCGGGGTCGATCTCGCGGATCGCGAGCGCGCGGCCGAGGATCGTGAGCAGCTCGCGCTGGATCCGCTCGGCCTCGGCGCGCAGCGCGTCGTCGCAGTCGGGCGGCGCTTCGCTGCGGATGCCGTTGCGGCCGATCTGGCGCAGGATCTTCCACATCTTCTCAGCGCCCCTCCACGTCGCCGTCGCTCACAGGTCGTGCCCCGAGTAGCTGAGGTTGAACGACTTGTTGATCAGCGGGAAGTCGGGAACGATGTTGCCGATGATCGCGTGCTCGAGCACAGGCCAGTTCTGCCACGACGGATCGTGGCAATGGCAGCGGCGGATCCGCCGGCCGTGCGGCCCGTCGTCGAGCTCGAGCGCGACCATGACCTCGCCGCGCCAGCCCTCGACCCAGCCGGCGCCGAACGCGACGCCGGAGCCGGGGTGAACGGCGTCGCGATGCTCGCCCGGCGGCAGCGCGCGGAGCATCGCGCGGAGCAGGCGCAGCGACTCGAACAGCTCGGCGAAGCGCACGGCGACGCGCGCGGCGACGTCGCCGGAGCGCTGCGTCGCGGGCTTCGGCGCGAGGCGGTCGTACGGCGGCCACGGATGGTCGACGCGGAGGTCGAGCGCGCGCCCGCTCGCGCGCCCCGCGAGCCCGACGAGGCCGAGCTCGGCGGCGAGCTCGGGCGAGACCGTGCCGGCGCCGACGAAGCGGTCCTGGAGGCCGGCGTGCTCGTCGTAGATCGCGCGCAGCGCGGTCGCTTCGCGCATCGTCGCCTCGCACTGCGCGTCGATTCGCGCCGCGCCGGCGTCGTCGACGTCGACCGCCGTCCCTCCCGGGGCGATGCAGTCCATCAGCCAGCGGTGGCCGAAGACCTCCTTCGACAGCCTGAGCCAGTCCTCGCGCAGGCGCGAGAACTGCGCCAGGCCGAACGTCAGCGCGGCGTCGTTGGCGAGCGCGCCGAGGTCGCCGAGGTGGTTGGCGACGCGCTCGCGCTCGAGCAGCAGCGCGCGCAGCCACTGCGCGCGCGGCGGGACGTCGGCGCCGGTCGCCGATTCGAGCGCCATGCAGAACGCCCACGCGTACGCGACCGTCGAGTCGCCCGCGACGCGGCCCGCGAGCCGGTGCGCGTCGAGGAGCGCGAGCTCGGTGAAGCGCTTCTCGATCCCCTTGTGCGTGTAGCCGAGCCGCTCTTCGAGGCGCAGCACCTTCTCGCCGACGACCGAGAAGCGGAAGTGCCCCGGCTCGATGATGCCGGCGTGCACCGGGCCGACCGGGATCTCGTGGACGCCGTCGCCGGCGACGCGGACGAACGGGTAGTCGACCACGGCGCTGCGCTCGACCGCTGCCGAGCTCTCGGGCGCGTGCTCGTGGAGCGGAAAGCGGTCGGACGGCCAGGCGCCGTGGTCGAGCCAGCGCCGCGTGTCGCGCGCGCCGACCGCGACGATGCCGAGCAGGTCGGCGGCCGCGCGCTGCATCCGCACCGCGCACGGAAAGAGCCCCGAGACGTCGGGATACGACGGCGTGTCGGCGGCGAGCGTGAGGTCGAGCCAGGCGAGCCCGTCGGCGAGCGCGTACGCAGCGCAGACGGCGAGGCTGCCGCCGCGGTCGACGCCCCACAGCGCGACGAGACGGCCCTTCGCGGCGGCGACCGCGCGCGCTGCGATCTGCCACGCGTCGGCGTCGACGCACGCGCGCCAGATCGGCAGCGGCGCCGGCACGCGGACGAAGGCGAGGTCGAGTCCGGGAATCCGCATCAGCCTGCGACCATCCTTGCCGCCTGCGTGTACCAGTCGACCAGGTAGGGCGGCACCCAGACGCCGAGCATCAGCCCGAGCGCCAGGTGGGCGAAGACCGGCAGCAGCGCCGGCGCGTGCGCGAGCGGCCTCACGGTGGTCTCGCCGAAGACCATCGGCAGCACGCGGCTGAAGACCGAAGCGAAGGCGACGCCGAGCGCGAGCAGCAGCAACGGCGTCGCCCACGGCTGCTCGCGCATCGCCGTCGTCAGGATCAGGAACTCGCTCGCGAAGACGCCGAACGGCGGGATGCCCAGGATCGCGATCGAGCCGAGCATCATTCCCCAGCCGACCGTCGGGCTGACCTTGATCAGGCCGCGGATCTCGCTCATCACCTGCGTGCCGGCCTTCTGCGTCGCGTGGCCGACGGCGAAGAAGATCGCCGACTTGGTGAGCGAGTGCACCGTCATGTGCAGCAGCCCGGCGAAGGTCGCGATCGGGCCGCCGAGCCCGAACGCGAACGCGATCAGGCCCATGTGCTCGATCGACGAGTACGCGAACATGCGCTTGACGTCCTTCTGACGCGACAGGAAGAACGCGGCGACGACGACCGACGCGAGGCCGAATCCGATCAGCAGCCGGCCGGCGAGCTGGCCCTGCAGCGCGCCGTCGGTGAGCACCTTGCAGCGCAGCACCGCGTACATCGCGACGTTGAGGAGCAGCCCCGAGAGCACCGCCGAGACCGGCGTCGGCCCTTCGGCATGCGCATCGGGCAGCCAGTTGTGGAGCGGCACGAGGCCGACCTTGGTGCCGTAGCCGATGAAGAGGAATGCGAACGCGAGCGTGATGATGTTCGGGTCGAGCCTCGCCTTCGCCAGGTCGAGGCGGGTCCAGAGCAGCGCGCCGCCTGCCGCGCCGAAGATCCGCTCGGCGGCCATGTAGAGCAGCACCGTCCCGAACAGCGCGAGCGCGATGCCGACGCCGCAGAGGATGAAGTACTTCCACGCTGCCTCGAGGCTCGCCGCGGTGCGGTAGACGCTGACGAGCAGCACCGTCGTCAGCGTCGCCGCCTCCATCGCGACCCACAGGATGCCCATGTTGTTGGTCGTCAGCGCCAGCAGCATCGCGAAGCTGAACAGCTGGTACATGCTGTGGTAGAGCCGCATCCGCGCCGGAGTCATGTTGCCGTGGTCCTGCTCGACGCGCATGTACGGCCGCGAGAAAACCGCCGTCGTCCAGCCGACGAACGCCGTCAGCGCGACCAGGAAGACGTTGAGCGGATCGATGAAGAACTCGTCGCCGAAGGCCAGCAGCGGACCCGCCGAGACGACGCGCGCGGTGAGCGCGCACGCCGCGACGAAGGTCGCGAAGCTGAACGCGACGTTGACGTCGCGGGCGATGCCGCGGTGCCCGACGAACGCGAGCACGAGGCCGCCGGCGAGCGGGGACGCGAGGACGAAGGCGAGCGCGAGCGCTTCCAAGGTCAGTTGTCCTTCAGCTTCTCGAGGTGGCGGATGTCGAGGCTGTCGAACTGCTCGCGGATCTGGAACATGAAGACGCCGAGGATCAGGATGCCCACCAGGACGTCGAGCGCGATGCCGAGCTCGACCACCATCGGCATGCCGTAGGTCGCCGAGGTGGCGGCGAAGAAGAGGCCGTTCTCCATCGACAGGAAGCCGATCACCTGCGGCACCGCCTTCGAGCGGATGATCATCATCGTGAACGAGAGCAGGACGCAGGCGAGCGCGATGCCGAGCGTGCCGCCGGCGATCGACGTCGAGAGCTTCGAGACCGGCAGCGCGAGGTTGAACGCGACGATGACGAGCACGATCCCGATCAGCATCGTCGTCGGCACGTTGATCAGCGCCTCGACGTCCCAGCGGATGTCGAGCCGCTCGATGATCCGGTGCAGCAGCATCGGGATCAGCACGACCTTGAGCACGAACGTCAGGCCCGCCGAGAGGTAGAGGTGCGGCTGGTTGGTGACGTAGCCGACGACCGCGGTCGCGGCGACGAGCGCGACCCCCTGCAGCGTGAAGAGGTGGATCAGCGAGAGGATCCGCCGCTGCGACAGCATCGCGAAGGCGAGCATCAGGATCACCGCGGCGAAGAGGTTGATCAGCTGGCTCGCGAAGTGGCTCATGCTAGGAGGCCCTAGACCCCGAGCAGGATGTGGACGAGCATCCCGATCACCGCCAGCAGGAAGGCGGTGCCGAGGTACTCGGGGACGCGGAAGATCCGCATCTTCGCGCTCGCGGTCTCGAGCGCGGCGAGCAGCATGCCGCCGATCGCGAGCTTGCCGACGAGCACCGGCAGCGCGAGGACGAGCTCGAGCGGCGCGTGCGCCTCGGCGATGCCCCACGGCAGGAAGAGCGAGAGGCCGAGGCAGGAGTACGCGAACAGCTTCAGGCTGGCCGCCCATTCGAGCAGCGCGAGGTGGCGGCCCGAGTACTCGAGGATCAGCGCCTCGTGAATCATCGTCAGCTCGAGGTGCGTCGCCGGGTTGTCGACCGGGACGCGCGCGTTCTCGGCGAGCGAGATCATCGTGAAGGCGACGCCGGCGAAGGCGAGGCTTGGGTAGATCGCGAGCTCGCGGTGGGCGAGCGTCTCGACGATCGTCGCGAGCGAGGTCGACCGCGGGATCAGCGAGGCCGAGAACAGCACCATCAGCAACGCCGGCTCGGCGAGAAAGCCGATCAGCATCTCGCGGCGCGCGCCCATCGTGCCGAACGCCGTGCCGACGTCCATCGCGGCAAGCGAGACGAAGACGCGCGCGAGCGCGAACAGGCCGACGAGCGCGATCGCATCGGCCGCCGGCGCGAGCGGCAGATCGGTCGACAGCGTCGGGATGATCGCGCTCGCCAGCAGCATGCAGCTGAAGACGACGTACGGCGCCGAGCGGAACAGGCTCGACGCGTTGTGCGCGACGACCGATTCCTTGTTGAAGAGCTTGTGGAGCACCCGATAGGGCTGCAGCAGCGGCGGCGCCGACTTGTTCTGCAGCCAGGCGCGCCACTGGTTGACCCAGCCGACGAGGAGCGGCGCGAGCAGCAGCGCGACGACGATCTCGAGCAGCTGCGAGAGACTGCCGAGGACGCTCATGTGTGCACCCT
>DASSRF010000399.1:0-3533 GCA_035701945.1 Caldimonas sp.
GACGTCGTCTGCTTGTCGACCCACGCCTCGTGCAGCAGCGTCCACGACTTCCAGGCGAAGAAGGCACAGAACGCCAGGCAGAGAGCGTCGACCGCGACGCTGCGCATCGCGTTCGCTCTGTTCGACAGCAATGTCGACACCGCCTCGATGCCGATGTGGCCGCGGATCGACTGCACGAACGCGCCGGCGAGGAACGTCGCGCCGACGAGGAGGAAGACCGACGTCTCGTCCTGCCAGTCGGTCGACGCATGGAAGAAGTAGCGGGTGAGGACGCTCGACGTCAGCACGATCGACGCCGCGAGCAGCGCGAGCATGCCGATCGCGACCATCACCTGGTTGATGCGCGCGAGCGCGCGCGCGAGCGGCACGAGCGCGCGCGGCGTCGCCGGGTCGATGCCGACGACGGCGGCGGCGGCGGTGCCCGCCGGCGCGACCTCGGCGTCGGTGGCGACGTCGAGCGCCGCGTCGGCGGCCGCCGCGCGTGCGCCCGTGGCGCGGCTCAGCGGGCCGCTCAACGGAGCACCCTCGCGCTGCGCCGGTTCCCGCCGAGCGCGACCGAGCGGCCCCTTCGGAGCGGCCGTGCGGGGCCGCTCACGCGATCAGCTTCTGCGCCGACTTGAGCAGTGCCGCCTCGGTTTCGCCGCGTGCGGCGTAGTCCTTCCATGCGGTGTCGCGCGCGATCGCCTGCCACTTCTTCACCGTCGCATCGTCGAGGTCCCAGACCTTCGCCCCCGCCTTGGCGTAGACGTCGGCGGCGATCTTGTCGTCGGCGCGCGCGGCATCGAGCGCGAACTTCTCCTGCTCGGCGCCGGTCTGCATGATGATGTCCTGGTGCGCCTTGGGCAGCTTGGCGAAGATCTCCTTGGACATCAGCAGCGGCTCGAACATGAACCAGTACGCCTTGTTGCGTCCGCTCGTCAGGTGCTTGGCGATCTCCTCGAGCTTGAACGAGATGAAGCTCGTCGACGACGTCATCGCCGCGTCCATCGCGCCGGTCTGCATCGCCGCGTAGATCTCGTTCGAAGGAAGCGTGATCACCGAGGCCCCGGCAGCCTTCAGCATCATGTCCATCTCGCGGCTGCCGCCGCGCACTTTCATGCCCTTGGCGTCGTCGGGCTGCACCAGCGGCGTGGCGCGGCTGGCAACGCCGCCGGCCTGCCAGATCCAGCTGAGGACGACGATGCCCTTCTCGTCGAGGGTCTTGGCGAGCATGCGGCCGACGTCGCTCGTCTTCCATTGCGCGCCGACCTCGTAGCTCGGCACCAGCGCGGGCATCAGCCCGATGTTGGTTTCGGGCACTTCGCCGCCCGCGTAGGGGAGCGGATAGAGCGAAATGTCGAGGGCGCCCTTGCGCAGCGCCGAGAACTGGGCGACGGTCTTCATCAGCGACGAGCCGGGGTAGACCTGCGCCTTCAACGCGCCGTTGCTGCGCTTCTCGATGTCGGCGGCGAAGCGACGGCAGAGGCGATCGCGGAAGTCGCCTTCGTTGATCGTGCCGCCGGGAAACTGGTGCGAGATCTTCAGCGTTCCGGCCTGCGCTTGCGAGGTGCCGGCGAGCGAGGCGAGGCCGGCTGCCCCGACCGTCTGCAGAAGGTCGCGTCGTGTGATGCCCATGAGAGTCGTCTCCTGTCTCGTTCTGGTCGAGCCATTCTGGCGATCCGGCGCCTTGCCGGATATGGGGAATCCCGCGGAGCGCGTGCGGGAAACTCCTAGACTGGTGCGCTCCGAGGAACCACGGGAGCGGGCATGCAGAACGCGATCGCCTTCTGCGACAACGACGTCGTCGTCGTCGCCTGGAGCTATGGCGGCAAGATCGCCGGCTGCATGGGCTTCGCGGTCTACAGGATCGACGCTGCCGGCACCGAGACCGCGCTGCCCTCGCTCGCGGTCTTCCCGGGCTTCGTCGCCAAGCGAGGGCAGACGACGGCGGCGTTCCCGGTCCAGAAGTTCTACTGGAAGGACCCGTACGCGCGCCTCGTCGCCGATCGCACCGGCTCGCGGATCTTTCGCTACAAGATCGTCCCGCTCGCGGGCAAGCCCGGCAAGCTCAAGCCGATGAAGGTGGCGTTCGCGGTCTCGAACGAGATCGCGATCTCGCCGGTCGTCGCACCCGGAGTCGCCGCGGTCTTCAACCGCGGCCTGATCTCGACCCAGCGGGTCTCGAGCGCGCTCGGCGCCAAGCCCTCGAAGTCGAAGCTGCTCGCCGCGATCGCCAAGCCGCAGGATGCGCTGCGCAAGAGCCTCGCCGGCGACATGATCCCCGCGCTGCTCGCGTTCGTCGCCCGCGCGAAGGCGGGCGGCGCGCTCTACGCCGCGCTCTACGAGCTCGGCGACGACGAGCTGATCGGCGCGCTCGAAGGCGCCGGCAAGCGGCTGCACCTGATCCTGTCCAACCCGGGCGCCGGCGACGCGCAGAGCGCGAGCGCGCTCGCCGACGGCAACGCGGCGTCGCGCCAGCGGCTCGCGAAGACCGCCGGCCAGCTGATCGACCGCATGCTCGCGAACGGCCAGATCGGCCACAACAAGTACGTCGTCTACGTCGACCGCCACGGCACGCCCAGGGCGGTGCTGTTCGGCTCGACCAACTGGACGTCGACGGGCCTGTGCGCGCAGACCAACAACTCGATCGTCTGCGACGACGCCGCGCTCGCGCGCCGCTATCTCGACGACTGGAAGCGGCTCGCCGCCGACACGCTCGCGGCCGCCGGCAATCCCGCCAAGCTGCAGGCGCCATCGCTGCGGAGCTCGAATGCGACGGCGAAGACGATCGCCTTCGCCGGCGGCGCGAAGGCGACGAGCTGGTTCTCGCCGAACACGCCCAAGCTGCGAGGGTCGGTCGCAAAGGAAGTGCCGCCGCCCGACATGAAGGAGGTCGCGCAGCTGATCGCCGGTGCGCAGCACGCGGTCCTCTTCCTCGTCTTCTTTCCGGGCTCGCCGAGCGTCGCGAGCTGGGCCGGCGCGGCGCAGAAGGCGAACCGGAACCTCTTCGTTCGCGGCTGCGTGACGAACCCTTCGGCGGCCGAGGCGTTCGACTACGAGCTGCACGGCACCGCAGGCAAGCAGGACCCGCGCGTCGTCCAGGCGCAGGCGCTCGACGACGACGTCCCGGCCGGCTGGAAGAAGGAGATCCTCTCGGCCGGCTTCGCGGTGACGCACGACAAGATCGTCGTCGTCGATCCGTTCTCGCCCGCGTGCGCGGTGGTGACCGGCAGCCACAACCTCGGCCACCGCGCGTCGTTCAACAACGACGAGAAACTCGTCATCGTCCGCGGCCAGCGCGCGCTCGCGGCGGCGTACGCGACGCACGTGCTCGACATCTACGACCACTTCTCGTGGCGCTGGACGCTGCAGAACCGCGCCCGAGCGCCCGGTGCGCCCGAGGCGACGCTCTCGCTCGACTCCGACGCCTGGCAGAGCCGCTACTTCGACGGCCGCGGCAACATCAAGGTCGCGCAGCTGCGCTTCTGGCTGAGCGCGCTGCCGGCACCGTGATGCCATGGCGGAGATCGAGCTCAAGCTCGGCTTGACCGAGG
>DASSRF010000400.1:0-2414 GCA_035701945.1 Caldimonas sp.
CAGGTCGTAGCCGGACATCTCGTTGGCCGGGTCTTCGCTCGCATCGTGCGAATTGACGCCGAGCCCGGCGAGCATGCGCCAGAAGCTGTCGGCCGATTCGGAGTGACCGCTGCCGCCCCACTGCGCGGTTCGCGACAACGCGAGCTCGAGAAATGAGAACGGCCGCAGCGTGATCCGCGTGCCCACGAGCATGGAGCCCACGGCGTCGTCGTTGCGCGCGACGAAGGCGTCGAACGTCCACGGCCCCAACCAGCCGAGCCACGGCGAGGTCGACGGTGCCGCCGACGCGCGCTGCAAGCCGATGCCGTACGTCGGCGGCGCGTTGTTGCCGAGGATGAGGCTGCTCTGCCAGCCGGGACCCCACCAGTTGCGATGCGCCCAGGCTTGGAGCAGCACGCTGTCGACGTCGATCGCGACGGCGCTGCGGTCGAGGCGGAGCTTGGCTTGCGAGCGCGATGGGTCGGTGCCCTGGTCGACGCGCACGCCGAGCTGCAACGCAGTACCCGACGCGATGGCGGTGCCGCTGTGCAGCTCGACGCGGCTGCCCGGAACGCTCTCGTCGCCGAAGCCGATCAGCGCGTCGTTGCGGCCACGCAAGGCGGCGACAGCGCCGGCGCGCGACGCATCGGCGAGCTCGCGTTCGACCGCTGCCCGAGCGGCGGCGAGCGCAGGCGGTGGCTCGCGCGGCAGCGCATCGAGCGCGCGCACGACGGCGGCACGCGGCAGCGGCCATTGCGTGACCGGCAGAGCGAGGCCGCCGTCGTCGACGAGCAGCTCGAGCGCGTGACGCGCCACCGGCGAAGGCGTCCACGGCACCGTCGGCTCGGCGCGAGCGAGCGACCCCGCCCGTGCGAACAGAACGGCGAGGACGATGGCGAAGGCGGAGACCGACCGCACGCGTCCGGGGCTCCGCTCGGTCGAAGGCACTCGTCTTCCTGCTCCAGCGAGGAAGGCGAGTGTGCAAAGAGCTCGACCGCTGCGGGGCCGAAGCCCTTCCCGGCTTCGGGTTCACTGCCGCGCGGGCAGGACACGGCGGGCGCTTGCTGGCACCCTCCCCGGCAGCCCGCTGCTCACGGCCGCGACCCGGCGGCCGCCTCGTCGTCGATCGCCTTCTGCACCGCGCGATAGAACGCTTCGCGCGCCGGACCCGCGACCGGATCGCGCGCGCCTCCTGCCCAGTCCGCGTTCGAGACGATCACGATCCTCCTCTTCGGGTCGATGAAGATGCCCTGGCCGAAGATGCCGCGCGCGGCGAAGCTGCCGTCGTCGTACGTCCACCACTGGTAGCCGTAGCCGCGGCCGGGAACGCCGATGTCGGCGCGCCTGGTCGTCGCGTCGGCGAGCCAGCCGTCGGCGACGACGCTCTTGCCGTCGAAGCGAGCGCCGTCGAGGATGAAGACGCCGAGGCGCGCGTAGTCGCGCGTTGCGGCCTGAACGCAGCAGCCGCTGATCTCGGTGCCGGTGCGGCTGAGAAGCCAGGTCGCCTGCTGCTCCATTCCCGCTGGCACCCAGACCTTCTCGGACAGGTACGTCGCGAGCGGCTTCTTGATCGCGCGCGCGAGCAGCACGCCGACGAGGTTCGTCTCGCCGGTGCTGTAGTTCCAGCGCGTTCCGGCCGGCGCGGCGCGCGGAAGCTTGCGCAGGTAGCTGACGTTGGCGTCGACGCCGTCCTCGGGCTTGTGGTTGTTGAAGCGGGCGACGTCCGAGTTGGGATCGGTGTAGTCCTCGTTCCAGCGCACGCCCGAGGTCATCGTCAGCAGCTGGCGGATGCTGACGTCGTCGTACGCCGAGCCCTTCATCTCGGGAAGGTAGTCGCTGACCTTGTCGTCGAGACTTCGGATCGCGCCGTCGCGCAGCGCCGCGCCCACGAGCGTCGACGTCATCGATTTGGCGACCGAGAAGCTCGTCCAGCGGCCGCTTGCGTCGAAGCCGAGTCCGTAGCGCTCGAGGCGAATGCGGCCGTCGTGGACGACGATCAGCCCGGCGGCGCGCTGCCCCGCCATGTACGCGTCGACGTCGAGCGGCAGCTTGAGCGGCGCGCCGGCAGGCAGCGGTCGCGGCGTGCCGCTCGCGGCGACGACGTGCGCCTTGGCGAGGAACGGCAGGCGATCGAGCGCGCGGAACGCAGCGTCGCGCTGGTCCTGGCTCCAGAAGAGGACGTCGCGGTTGGTCGGGAGCGTGGCGAGCAGCCCGCGCGTTTCCTTGTCGAGACTCAACCAGCCGGCGGCGCCGACGACGACGAGCGCGGCGAGCACGCCGAGTGCGATCTTGCTGACCTTCATTCGCGGTCTCCCGGGAGCGAAGCCCGCATTGGACACGATGCGGCTGCCGGCGCCTGGAGTCGTCGCACTGCGGGTCGCTCCATGGCGCGCTCTCATTGCCCGCCAGCCGTGACTTTGTTCCTTTGCTCAGTG
>DASSRF010000401.1:0-4709 GCA_035701945.1 Caldimonas sp.
AAGGATCTCGACGCCGCAGAGATCCTTCGCTTCGCTCAGGATGACAGTGGCCGTCGCTACGAGCGGCGGCCGAGGTAGCGCTTGCGCCAGAAGAAGAAGCTCATGCCGACGCCGAGCACGAGCATGACCGTGAAGACGATCCAGAACCCGGTCGGGCTGTGGATCAGCGGCAGGCCTTCGAAGTTCATGCCGAAGAAGCCGGTCACGAGGTTGAGCGGCAGGAAGATCGCCGTCAGCACCGTGAGCGCGCGCATGATGTTGTTGGTGCGGTTGCTCTGCTCCGAGAAGTGCATCTGCACCGCCGTCTCGGAAGACGCCTCGAGCCGCCGCACGTGCGCGAGGACGCGCTCGATGTGCTCGAGGACGTCGCGCGAGCGCACCCGCAGCTGCTCGCGATCGCGTCGCGTCGGCTCGTCGTTCGCCGCCGGCCATTCCTCTAGCGCGTCCAGCCACTCGACGATCGCGGCGCGCTGGTCCTCGCAGGTGTCCTCGAGGAAATGGAGCGCGTTGCGCGAGTCGAGCAGGAGCCGCCAGCCGTTGCCACCGCCGCGCCGCGGGTCGAACAGCTCCTCCTGCAGCTCGTCGAGCTGCTTGGTGAGGAGCTTTCTCAGCTCGAGGTAGCTGTCGACCATGAAGTTGACCATGCGCAGCATCAGGTCGGCTGGGCTCGTCGGCATGCGCGCGCTGCCGCGGCCGTCGCCGCCCGAGCCCTGGCTCCTCAGCCGCTGCGCGAAGAACTCGCGCACCTGGCAGTCGGTCGGATGGACGCTCAGCAGGACGCGGTCGAAGACGACGAAGCCGACCGGGCTGGTGTCGATCATCGTGATCGCGTTCTGCCGGCCGGCGGCAGGCGGCCCGTCGGCGTCGACCGACTCGATCGCCCCGGCGGCGAGCCGGCGGAAGACGAGCAGGTCGTACGCCGACGTGTAGTCGAAGTTCGACGTCAGCTGCTTGTTGAGCAGGTCGGAGACGTGCAGCTCGAACAGCTGCGCGCCGGTCCAGGCGAGGAGCTTCGCCTGGATCTCTCCGAGCGCGGCCTCGAACGCCGAGCGGCTGGCGCCGACCCAGAGGTACCCCGACGGCGGCAGTGCGTCGGGAAGCGTCTCGAGCTCGACGAACTGGTCGCCGAAGATGTGGAATGCGCGCAGCGGCTGCGGCATCTGCGCGAAGCCTTATGCCCGCTGCAGCAGGCGCGCCGCGGCGAGCGCGAAGTAGGTGAGGACGCCGTCGGCGCCGGCGCGCTTGAACGCGCCGAGCACTTCCATCATCGTCGCGTCGTGGTCGAGCCAGCCGCGCTCGGCGGCGGCCTTCAGCATCGCGTACTCGCCGCTCACCTGGTAGGCGAACGTCGGCATGCGGAACTCGTCCTTGACGCGGCGGACGATGTCGAGGTACGGCAGCCCCGGCTTGACCATCACCATGTCGGCGCCCTCGGCGATGTCGAGCGCGACTTCGCGCAGCGCCTCGTCGCCGTTGCCCGGGTCCATCTGGTAGACCTTCTTGTTGCTCTTGCCGAGGTTGGCGGCCGAGCCGACCGCGTCGCGGAACGGGCCGTAGAACGCGCTCGCGTACTTCGCGCTGTACGCCATGATCCGGGTGTGGATGTGGCCGGCCTCCTCGAGGCTCGAACGGATCGCGCCGATGCGGCCGTCCATCATGTCGCTCGGCGCGACGATGTCGACGCCGGCCGCGGCCTGCACGAGCGCCTGCTTGCGCAGCACCGCGACGGTCTCGTCGTTGACGATGTAGCCGGTCGCGTCGAGCAGGCCGTCCTGGCCGTGCGTCGTGTACGGGTCGAGCGCGACGTCGGTCATGATGCCGAGCTCGGGGAAGCGCTTCTTCAGCTCGCCGACGATGCGCGGGATCAGTCCCTTCTCGTTGAGCGCCTCGCGGCCGTCCTGGCTCTTCAGCGACTGCTCGAGGACCGGAAAGAGCGCCATCACGGGAATGCCGAGCCGCACGCACTCCTCGGCGATCGGATAGAGGCGGTCGAGCGTGACGCGCTGGACGCCGGGCATCGACGGCACGTCCTGGGCGAGATCCTTGCCGTCGAGGACGAACACCGGCAGGATGAGGTCGCTCGCGTGGACGCGCGACTCGCGCACGAGATCGCGGCTCCAGCCGTCACGGCGCAGGCGCCGCGGGCGGCTCGCGGGATAGGCAGGCGGCGTCAGCACGGCGCGATTCTAGGCGGGCGATCTCGCGAGGCCCGACGCCGATAATCGCCGCGATGGGTTACCTCTGGTTCAAGGCGTTCCACATCGTCTTCATCAGCAGCTGGTTCGCGGGCCTCTTCTATCTGCCGAGGATCTTCGTCAACCTCGCGTCCGTTCCCGCCGACAGCCATGCCGAGCGCGAGCGGCTGCTCGTCATGGCGCGTCGCCTCTACCGATTCTCGAGCCTGCTGATGGTCTTCGCGATCGCGCTCGGCCTCGTCCTCTGGCTCGGCTACGGCGTCGGCAAGGGTCCGCACAACGGCTGGCTGTACGCGAAGCTCGCGCTCGTCGTCGTCGCGATCGGCTACCACCACGCGTGCCGTTCGCTGCTGCGCACGTTCGAGGAGTTCGCCAACGTCCGCAACGAGCGCTGGTTTCGCGTCTTCAACGAGACTGCGGTGCTGCTCTTCACCGCGATCGTCGTCCTCGTCGTCGTCAAGCCGTTCTGACGATGGATCCGGTCGGCGCCTCGCTCCGCACGCCCGATCGGCGGCGTCGGCGACGGTGGGGCGCGCCGCCGCCGCTGGTGCCGCGCGACTGGTCGACGCGCCACCGCAGCTCGGCGGTGCCGCTGGCCTGGCTGTACGGCGGCCTCGTCGTCTACGCGAGCCTGTACCCGTTCGTCGGCTGGCGCGTTCCCGGCGTCGGCCCGTTCGACTTCGTGCTGCTCGGCTGGCCGCGCTACTGGACGTGGTTCGACGTGGTCTCGAACCTGCTCGGCTACCTGCCGCTCGGCTTCCTCCTCTTCGTCGCGCTGACGCGCAGCGGCCGCGGCGACGGCGCCGCGGCGGCGCTCGCGTGCCTCGGCGGCACGCTGCTGTCGCTGACGCTGGAGGTGCTGCAGAACTACCTGCCGCATCGCGTCGCGTCGAACGTCGATCTCGTCCTCAACGCGCTCGGCACGACCGTCGGAGTCGCGATCGGCGCGGCGCTCCAGGGGCGCGGCGGCATCGCGCGTTGGCAGAAGCTGCGCGACCGCTGGTTCGTCGACCGCAGCGCCGGCGGCCTGGCGCTGCTCGTCCTCTGGCCGATCGGGCTGCTCTTTCCGACCGCGGTGCCGTTCGGCCTCGGCCACGTCCTCGGCCGCCTGCAGTCGCTCGTCGTCGATCTGCTGCACGACACGCCGATGGCGCCCTGGACCGAAGGCTGGGCGGTGGCGACGACGCCGGCGGGCACGCCGGTCGTCGCCGCGACGCACGCGCACACGCTGTCGCCGGGCGCCGAGCTCGCGATCATCGTCTTCGGCCTGCTCGCGCCGTGCCTGGTCGCGTTCACGATCGCGATCCCGGGCTGGCGCCGGATCGTCCTCGTCGCCGGCGCGCTCGGTCTCGGCACCGCGACGCTGACGCTCTCGACCGCGCTCAACTTCGGCCCGTCGCACGCGTTCGCGTGGACGACGCACGCGGCGCTCGAAGCGCTCGCGATCGGCGGCGGCGCGGCGATGCTGCTCAGCTTCGTGCCGCGGCGCGTCGCCGCCGGCTTCGGGCTGATCGCGCTGACCGCGCTCGTCATGCTCGTCGCGCAGGCGCCCGCCGACCCGTACTTCTCGCAGAGCCTGCAAGGCTGGGAGCAGGGCCGCTTCATCCGCTTCCACGGCGCCGCCCAGTGGGTCGGCTGGGTCTGGCCCTACGCCGCGCTGACCTACCTGCTGGTGCGGCTCGCGGCGCGTGATCCGGCCACCTGACGCGGCTTCGCCTTCGCGCTCGCGCTCTGCGCGCGACGTCGTGCCGGCGCCGCTGCGGCGGCGTCGCGCTCGGCCGCGTCGATCAGCGCATCGGCCATCCAGAGCGCGATCCGCTCGACCTCGCGGTCGCCGACGCCCCAGATGTCCTTCAGCACCATGTACGGCTCGATGCCGTAGACGAGCGAGAGCGCGCGGTGCAGCCGCTCGTGCACGGCCGGTGGCAACGTCGGCGCGAACGGAGCGAGCGCATGCTCCAGGATGCGGACGCGGTGGCCGCGCCGGTACGGCTCCTCGTCGAGGAGGCCGGCGCGCTCGAGCGCCGATTGCTCGAGCGCGAGCTGCGCCGCGGCGCGCATTTGCGGCTCCGACTCGGTGAAGCGCGGGAACGTCTGCGCGAACAGCTCGTGGACGCGGGCGCGGCCGTCGGGCTCGCTCGACGCGAACGCGCGCACCGGGCCGAGCGACGCGCCGACGACCGCGGTCACGAGTGCGCCGCGGCTCGGGAAGTAGCGATAGGTCGTCGCGCGCGAGACCTTCGAGCGCACCGCGACCTCGGCGATCGACGGCACCCGGCCCTGCTGGCGGATCAGCTCCATCGCGGTGTCGAGCAGCAGCCGGAACGTCGCCGCCTTGACCCCGCGCTCTGGCGGGCGCGGCGCTTCGGTGAGACGATGCTTGAGGCGCGCCATGCGGGTTTGTCCGGAGCGGTGCGGCGGGCGCCGCCGTTGCGGGGGTCTCGGGCCGGCACCTATGATGCGCCGATCGCGATTTGAGACGCAAGTCCCAAATCGAATCGACGATCTCTCGGG
>DASSRF010000402.1:0-3795 GCA_035701945.1 Caldimonas sp.
TCGACATTTGCGCTCTCGTCGGCACCGACCGGCACGCTCGGATGCGGCAGGTTGGGAATCGCCATCAGCTGCGCGCCGAGCTCGACCTGGATCGCGGCGAGGCGCTCGGCGGAGCGCTCGAGCTCGCTGCCGACCTGCCCCACCTCGGCCATCGCGGCGGCAGCGTCACCGCCTTGCGCCTTCACCTTGCCGATCTCGCGCGAGAGGACGTTGCGTCTCGCCTGCAGCTCCTCGGTGCGCGTCTGCAAGGCCTTGCGCTCGCTCTCGAGCGCGCTGAAGCGCGCGACGTCGAGAAACGGCTGCGGCGAAGCGCGCGTCTCGAGACGGGCGACGACGTGCGCCAGGTCCTTGCGCAGAAGCGTGATGTCGAGCATGGGTCGCAGGCGCGGCGAAAGCGCCGGATTGTAGGAGTCGGCTGCGTGTCGGCGAGCGAGCGCGGGCCCGCTCGGCGGTGCGCAGTGCCGCGGCAACGCGCGTCAGCGCCGCTTCTCGCCGGTGACCATCGCCGCCGGCAGGTTCTCGCGCCAGCGCCAGCTCATCGCCGCGACACCGGCGACGTGCAGCACGGCAGCGACGAGCAGCGCGTCGGCGAGCACCGCGTGCACGGCGTGCAGGCGGTCGTCGCCCCAGAACGCATCGAGTCGCGTCATCCAGCCGGTGACGCCGAGGAGCAGCACGAGCGTCCACAGCAACCAGACCATCCAGACGCCGAGCGGGTCGTGGCCGATCGTTCGCGGCGTTCCCCGGCGCAGGTACGCGAGCGTGCGCGCGAACGACGGCTTGAGCGCGCGCAGGCTCTCCTCGCCGCGCGCCCACGCCGCGTGCAGCAGGCGCAGCGCGACGACGCCCGCGGCGACGTAGCCGATGCCCCGGTGCAGCGGCCCGCCGTCGTCGACGACGAAATCGAAGACGACGAGCGCGGCGAGCGTCCAGTGCAGAAGTCGGAGCGCCGCTCCCCAGACGAGGACGCGGTCGTCGCGCGCTCGCTCGGTCACGCGTTACTTCTCGATCTCGCTCTTGACCGGCTCGAGCGTCTTCGCGTCGTAGTAGATCTCGACCTTCTTGCCTTCCTTGTTGCGGCCGTAGATCTCGTAGCAGTTGCCCGAGACCTTGAACTTGTCGATCGAGTAGCCCTGCGCCTCGATCCTCGCCTTGGCGTCGCCTTCCTTCATCCACTCGGCCTTCGGGTACGCCTTGCAGTCGGCCTTGGCGAACGCGGCGCCGGAGAACGAGGCGACGGCGACGGCGACGAGAACGGTGTGCTTCACGGGATTTCCTTTGCAGTGCGGTGGAACGGACCGGGGGAGTTTAACCTCAATGTAAATGAGAACGATTCTCGTTTATATTGAGGCACGAACAACAACCCGAGGACCTGCCATGCCACTCGCATCGGGCGCACTTCGCGCCCAGCCGACGATGCTCGCGCTCGCCGCGCTCGCCCTCGCCGGCCCGGGCGACGCCGCCGCGCAGGAGACGTTGTCGACGGTCCACGTCACCGGCCACAGCGAAGCCCCGGACGAGTACCGGCCGACCCGCTCGTCGACCTTCACGAAGACGGACACGCCGCTGAAGGAGGTCCCCGCGTCGGTGACCGTGGTCCCGGAGCAGGTGATGAAGGACCAGGCGATGCGCAGCCTCGCCGACGTCATCCGCTACGTTCCGGGCGCGCTCGCCCACCAGGGCGAAGGCAACCGCGACCAGTTCATCCTGCGCGGCGTCAGCACGAGCGCCGACCTCTACGTCGACGGCGTCCGCGACGACGCGCAGGTGTTCCGCGACCTCTACAACCTCGAGCGCATCGAAGTGCTGAAGGGCACCGCGGGAATGATCTTCGGGCGCGGCGGCGCCGGCGGCGTCGTCAACCGGGTGACGAAGCAGCCGATGTTCGGACCGGTGCGCGAAGCGTCGCTGACGGCGGGCAGCTGGGGCCAGTTGCGCGGCACGCTCGACGTCGGCGACGCGTTCAACGCCGGCGCCGCAGCGTGGCGCCTGAACGCGATGGCCGAGCACGCCGGAAGCTTTCGCGACGGCGTCGAGCTCGACCGCTGGGCGCTGAACCCGACGCTCGCCGTCGCGCTCGGTCCGCGCAGCATGCTCACGCTCGGCGTCGAGCACCTGCGCGACGATCGCACCGCCGACCGCGGCATCCCGGCGCAGGACGGACGCCCCTACGAGACCGATCCGGGCACGTTCTTCGGCAACGCCGAGCAGAGCCGTGCGCGCTCGACCGTCGACGGCGCGTACGCGATCCTCGACCACGATTTCGGCAGCGGCGCGCGGCTGCGCAACGTCTTTCGCGTCACGCACTACGACAAGTTCTATCAGAACGTCTATCCCGACAACGCCAACGCGAGCTCGGTGACCGCGGCCGGGACGATGCGGCTCGCCGCCTACAACAACGCCAACCTGCGCACGAACGTCTTCAACCAGACCGACGTCACCTTCAGGACGACGACCGCAAGCATCGAGCACGCCCTCCTCGCCGGCGTCGAGCTCGGCCACCAGGACAGCAGGAACAAGCGCAACACCGGCTTCTTCGGCCCGCTCGCGACCGACAACCTGATCACCGTTCCAGCGACGGCGCCGTTCGCGACCGCGGTGCGCTTCGAGCCGAACGGCAGCGACGCCGACAACCGCGTCCGCGCCGACATCTTCGGCGTCTACGTGCAGGACCAGGTCGCGCTGGCGCGCGAATGGAAGCTCGTCGGCGGCGTTCGCTACGACGTCTTTCGCACCGTCTTCGACGATCGCCGCACTGCCGCCGCGCCGACCGATCTCGCGCGCACCGACCGCGGGCTCAGCCCGCGGATCGGCGTGCTCTGGTCGCCGACGCCGACGGCGACGTATTACGCGAGCTACAGCGAATCGTTCCTGCCTTCGGGCGAGCAGCTGAGCCTGACGCCGAACACCGCCGACCTCGCGCCCGAGCGCGCGCGCAACTACGAGGTGGGCGCGCACTGGGAGGCGCTGCCGGGGCTCACCGCATCGGCGGCGATCTTCCGGCTCGATCGCGACGACGTCCGCTCGCCCGACCCGGCCAACCCGGGCTTGTTCGTCAAGACCGGGCAGCAGCGCACCGAAGGCTTCGAGCTCGGCGTGCAGGGCGAGGTGACGCCGTCCTGGCGCGTCTACGGCGGCTACTCGTACCTGCATGGCCGGATCGCGGAGACGACGTCGGCGGCGCCCGCCGGCGCGACGCTCCAGCTCGTTCCCGACCACCTGTTCGCGCTCTGGAACCGGGTGGCGCTCGGGCCGAGCTGGGCGGCGGGGCTCGGGTTCGTCTACCAGTCGAACTCGTTCGCGACGCTCGACAACCGGGTCGAGCTGCCCGGCTTCGCGCGCACCGACGCCGCGCTCTACTACGCCTTCGCCGGCGGCCGGGCGAGCGTCGCCGTCAACGTCGAAAACCTGTTCGACCGCAGGTACTTTCCGACCGCCGACGGCAACAACAACATCTCGCCGGGCGCGCCGCGCAACGTCCGGGTGACCCTGAACGCGGTGTTTTGACACGCCCGAGCGGTCGCAAATGAGAGACAATCTCATTCGCATGTGCATCCCGGGGTCCCCCATGACCTCCGCCGCCACCCGCTCGCTCCACCAGCTCGCCGACGGCAGCCGCGCCACCGTCGCTCGTGTCGTCTCGGCATCGCCCGAGATCGACGCCATCGCCCTGCGCCGTCTCGGCGAGCTCGGCTTCCTGCCCGGCGAGCCGGTGCAGCTGCTGCGCCGCGGGCCGGGCGGGCGCGAGCCGCTCGCGGTGCTCGTCGGCGAGACGATGTTCGCGCTGCGCCTGCT
>DASSRF010000403.1:0-6598 GCA_035701945.1 Caldimonas sp.
TGACGCCGATCGAGTCCGAGCGGTAGACCTGCTCGGCGCGGAAGTTCTGCCAGACGTCGACGAGGCCGGTGACCGCCTGGTCGAAGCGGTCGGCACGGCAGGCGAGCGCTGCGGCGTTGATCGCGCCGGCCGACGTTCCGGCGATCACCGGGAACGGATTGCCGCCGTCGACCCCGCTCTCGCGCCGGATCTGCGCGACCGCCTTCAGCACGCCGACCTGGTAGGCGGCGCGTGCGCCGCCGCCGGTGAGCACCAGCCCGGTTGTGCCTGTCGAATCGTTCATCGCGCGCCGAAGCGGCCGCCGGCCGAGGGCGCGATGATAGGTCTGCGAGTACGCCCGTTGGCGTGTGTCGGCTTGTGACGAAGGCCGTGCGTGCTGTCGGTCACGACGCGGCTGTCTCGGCGCGACGACGTCGCCGGGCGCCGCTCGGGCTCACTCGTAGACGATCGCGATCCGGCCGTGCGCCGCCGCCGACTGCCAGCGCTCGAGCGCGCGGTCGCTCGGATAGAAGCGGACCGCGTCGCCGAGGTCGAGCTCGCCGACCGCTTCGCGGCGGTGCAGCTGCAGACGAACGCGAAGGCCTTCCTGGACCTCGCCGTGCTCGGTCTGCGAGCGCCGCGACGGAAAGTCGCGCAGCACCTCGGCGACCGGCGGCACGCTGCCGTTGACCTCGACCCGCAGGTACTTGCCGAAGCGGCAGCGCGCGCCGGCGAGGTCCCAGACGCTCTGCACCTGGAAGCGGACGCCGCCGCCGAAGCGGTCGGGCTGGACGCGGCCCTGCGCGATCACGAGCTCGTCTTCCTTCAGCAAGTCGCGGTTGGCGACGAGCAGCTCCTCGCTCGCGACCGCGTCGACCGTCTCGCTCGTGTCGTCGAGCCTGAACAGCGCGACGCGGCCGCGCATGCCGTTGACGACGCGCAGCTCGCCGACGATGCCGGCGAGCAGGATCGTCTCGCGCGTGTCGACGAGGTCGGCGATGCGCAGCTTGACGAAGCGGCGCACCTCGGTCGCGCTCTGGTCGAAGAGATGGCCCGAGAGGTAGAAGCCGAGCGCCGACTTCTCGAGCGTGAGCCGCTCCTTGATGCTCCATTCGCGCATCGTCGCGAGCGGCGGCTCCTCGGTGCTCGCGCCGTGCGCGTCGCCGCCGTCGAAGAGCGCATCGAAGAGGCCGCCCTGGTCGGCGTGCGCCGCCTGCGTCTCGGCCCAGTCGAGCGCGACGCCGGCGCTCGCGAGCAGCGGCGCGCGCGAGCCGTGGATGCGGTCGAACGCGCCCGCCTTGATCAGCGCCTCGAGCACGCGGCGGTTGATCCGCGTGCGGTCGACGCGCCGGCAGAAGTCGAACACGCTCCGGAACGGCCCGCCGGCGCTCCCGGAGGGGCCGCTCCCTGTGCCCTCGCGCGCGGCCACGATCGCCTCGATCGCACCCTGCCCGGTGCCCTTGATCGCGCCGAGCCCGAAGCGCACCGCCGTGTCGGAGATCGGCTCGAACCGGTACGTGCCTGCGTTGATGTCCGGCGTCTCGATCGTGACGCCGAAGGTCCTCGCGTCGACGACGAGCGCCTTCAGCTTGTCGCTGTTGTCGATCTCGACCGACATGTTGGCAGCGAAGAACTCGGCCGGGTAGTGCGTCTTGATCCACGCCGTCTGGTAGGCGAGCAGCGAATACGCGGCGGCGTGCGACTTGTTGAAGCCGTAGCCGGCGAACTTCTCCATCAGGTCGAAGACCTCGTCGGCGACGGCGGGGGCGATGCCTTTCTTCGCGGCCCCCTCGCGGAAGATCGAGCGGTGCGTCGCCATCTCTTCCGGCTTCTTCTTGCCCATCGCGCGGCGCAGCAGGTCGGCACCGCCGAGCGAATAGCCGCCGAGCAGCTGCGCGGCCTGCATGACCTGCTCCTGATAGACCATGATCCCGTAGGTCTCGCCGAGCACCGACTCGAGCAGCGGATGCGGGTAGCTCACTTCCTCGCGGCCGTGCTTGCGCGCGCAAAAGCTCGGGATGTTCTCCATCGGCCCCGGCCGGAACATCGCGTTCAGCGCGATCAGGTCCTCGAGACGGTTCGGCTGCGCGTCCTTGAGCATCCGCCGCATCCCCGCGCTTTCGAACTGGAACACCGACTCGGTGCGGCCGTCGGAGAAGAGCTTGTAGACGTCGGGGTCGTCGAGCGGCAGCGCCTCGTACGAGAAGCCGCGCTGCTCGGGATGGCGGGCGACGATGAACTCCTTGGCGAGCTCGAGGATCGTGAGGGTCGCGAGGCCGAGGAAGTCGAACTTGACGAGGCCGATCGCCTCGACGTCGTCCTTGTCGAACTGGCTGACCGCGCTCGTGCTTCCCGGCTGCATGTAGAGCGGGCAGAAGTCGGTGATCTTGCCGGGCGCGATCAGCACGCCGCCCGCGTGCATGCCGACGTTTCTCACCAGCCCTTCGGCCTTCTCGGCGAGCGCGAGCAGCTCGGCGACCTCCTCCTCGTTCTTCTCGCGCTGCTCGAGCTCGGGCGCCTCGCGGCGCGCGTAGATGACGTTCGGGTCGGGACGCTCGGGCGGGCGCTTCAGCGTCACGGTCTTGCCCGGCGGCGCCGGCACGAGCTTGGCGACCGAGTCGACGTGGCCGTAGCTCATGCCGAGCACCCGGCCGATGTCGCGCAGCGCCGCCTTCGCCGCCATCGTGCCGAAGGTCGCGATCTGGCTGACCGCGTCGCGACCGTACTTCGCCTTGACGTAGTCGATCACGCGGTCGCGGTTGGCCTGGCAGAAGTCGATGTCGAAGTCGGGCATCGAGACCCGCTCGGGGTTGAGGAAGCGCTCGAACAGCAGCTCGTAGCGCAGCGGGTCGATGTCGGTGATGTTGAGCGCGTAGGCGACGAGCGATCCGGCGCCCGAGCCGCGCCCCGGGCCGACCGGGCAGCCGTTCGTCTTCGCCCAGTTGATGAAGTCGGCGACGATCAGGAAGTAGCCAGGAAAGCCCATCTTCAGGATCGTCTCGATCTCGAACTCGAGCCGGGCGACGTAGCGCGGCCGCTCGCGCTCGCGCAGCGCAGGATCGGGGTACAGCCGCTCGAGCCGCGCGACGAGGCCGTCGTGCGCTGCGATGCGGAAGTACTCGGCCATCGGCACGCGCGCGCCGTGCCGCAGCGGCGTCTGGAAGTCGGGCAGCTGGGGCTTGCCGAGGACGAGCGTCAGGTTGCAGCGCTTCGCGATCTCGACCGTGTTGGCGACCGCGCTCGGCAGGTCGGCGAACAGCCGCTCCATCTCGCGCTGGCTCTTCAGGTACTGCTCGCGGCTGAAGCGCTTCGTGCGACGCGGGTTGGCGAGCATCTCGCCGTCGGCGACGCAGATCCGCGCCTCGTGCGCCTCGTGGTCGTCGGCGGTGAGGAACTGCACCGAGTGCGTCGCGACGACCGGAAGCGAACGCCGCGCCGCGAGCTCGACCGCGGCGCGCAGGTGCGCCTCGTTGCCCGGCAGCCCGCAGCGCTGCACCTCGACGTAGAAGCGGCGCGGAAAGCAGAGCGCGAGCCGCGCCGCGACGGCCTCGGCACGCGCGGCGTCGCCGGCAAGGAGCGCACGGCCGAGCGCGCCGGCGTCGGCGCCGGAGAGCGCGATCAGACCTTCGCCGCACTCGGCGAGCCATGGCCACTCGATCAGCGCGTGCCCGCTCGCGGCGTTGCCGAGCCAGCCGCGCGAGAGCAGCGTCGAGAGGTTGAGGTAGCCGACGCGGTTCTGCACCAGCAGGACGAGGCGCGTGCTCGCCTTCTCGCCGGCTTCGGGCGCCATGCAGACCTCGGCGCCGAGGATCGGCTTGACGCCGGCGGCGCGCGCCGCGCGGTAGAACTTGATCGCGCCGAACAGGTTGCTGAGATCGGTGATCGCGAGCGCGCCCTGGCCGTCGGCGGCAGCGGCGGCGACGGCGTCGTCGATCCTGAGCGTGCCGTCGACGACCGAGAACTCGGTGTGCGCGCGCAGGTGGACGAAGGCCATGCGGCCCATTTTATGGAGCGCGCCGGCGTGCAGCGGGGCGCGCTGGCGTGTTACGCAAGCCCGCGGCACAGCGCTTGCCCCGTGCGGATTCGCACGCGCGCCGGCGATTTCGTCTACCCTGCCGGTCCCCCGCGACACGCCGGCGCCCGGCGCCGAGGAGACCGCGATGAAGCTTCCCCTCTCCGCGGCCGGCCGGGCCGCGCACAGCGCCCCTGCCGCGCACTACGCGACGGTTCGCGAAGCGAGCCTCGCGCTCGCCGCGCCGCTCTCCGCCGAGGACTGCCAGGTCCAGTCGATGCCGGACGCGAGCCCGACGAAGTGGCACCTCGCGCACGTCACCTGGTTCTTCGAGACGTTCATCCTCGAGCGCTTCGAGGCGGGCTTCCGGCCGTTCGATCCTGCGTTTCGCGTCCTCTTCAACAGCTACTACCACGGCATCGGCGAGCGCCATCCGCGTCCCGAGCGCGGCCTCGTCACGCGGCCCGACCTGGCGCAGGTGCGGCGCTATCGCGCCAACGTCGACGAGCGCATGCACGCACTCCTCGCGACGCGCCGCGACGACGGCGAGATCGCGGCGCTGCTCGAGCTCGGCCTGCACCACGAGCAGCAGCACCAGGAGCTGATCCTCACCGACATCAAGCACGCGCTGTCGAGGAACCCGACCGCGCCTGCGTACGCGCGGCGCTGGCCGATCGCGCCGGTGCGGCCGCAGCCGCTCGCCTGGTTCGACTTCGACGGCGGCCTCGTCGAGCTCGGCCACGACGCGCGCCTCGACGGCGCGTTCTGCTTCGACAACGAGACGCCGCGCCACCGCGCGTTCGCGGCGCCGTTCCGGCTGGCGTCGCGACCGTCGACGTTCGGCGACTACCTCGCGTTCATCGACGACGGCGGCTACCGCCGTCCCGAGCTGTGGCTGTCGATGGGCTGGGACTGGGTGCAGGCGGGCGCGCGCAAGGCGCCGCTCTACTGGCGCGACGACGGTGGCCGCTGGCGGATCTTCACGCTGCAGGGCGAGGTCGACGTCGACCCGCACACGCCGGTCTGCCACCTCAGCTACTTCGAGGCCGACGCGTTCGCGCGCTGGTCGGGCGCGCGGCTGCCGACCGAGCTCGAATGGGAGACCGCGGCGCGCTCGCTCGCCGGCCCGATCGCCGGCAACTTCGTCGACCGCGGCGCGTTCCACCCGCTGCCGCAGCGCGAACCGCTCGGCGACGCGCCGGTGCAGATGTTCGGCGACGTCTGGGAGTGGACCCAGTCGGCGTACCTCGCCTACCCCGGCTACCGCCCGCTGCCCGGCGCCGTCGGCGAATACAACGGCAAGTTCATGTGCAACCAGTTCGTGCTGCGCGGCGGCTCGTGCGCGACGCCGCCCGGGCACGTGCGCGCGAGCTACCGCAACTTCTTCCCGCCCGACGCGCAGTGGCAGTTCAGCGGCGTTCGGCTCGCGCGCGACGCCGACTGAGGTCCGCTACGACGAGAGGACCGCGAGCACGTCGGAGTGGAACTCGCGCTGGTACAGGATCCAGACGACGCCGGCGCTCGCGACGAGGAAGACGTACGGCGAGAAGAACCAGCCGGCGACCGCGAACGAGAAGTAGTAGGCGCGCAGGCCGTCGTTGAACGTCTCGGCGGCCATGCCGACGATGCGCCCCGCCTTGTCGGCGAACTCGTCGCGCGACAGCGCCTCCTCGAGGAACCGCGTCGACTCGGGCGCCGAAGCGATCAGCAGCGCGCCGAACGTGTACTGCCGCATCGACCAGGTGAAGCGGAAGAACGCGTAGATGAAGATGCCGAGCAGGAACAGCAGCTTGAGGTCGAAAACGATCGCCGTCGTTCGCGCCGCGAACGGCAGCTCGCGCGCGAGCTCGCTCGCCTTCTCGGCAGTGCCGAGGACGGCGAGCAGGCCGCCGATGATGAGGATCGTCGTCGACGCGAAGAACGACGGGCTCGTCGACAGGTTCTGGATGACGACGCCGTCGATGACGCGCGCTTCGCGGTACGTCGTCTGCAGCATCCACTGACGACGCACGCGGTTGGTCGTCTCGAGCAGCGACTGCCGGCGGCCGTGGCGGCGCGCGAAGATCGCGTAGCCGGCCCAGGCAGCGCAGAAGAAGACGACCGCGACCCAGTCGATCCACGGCAGGATGCCGAGCGCGCGCAGCACGGGGTCCATCGGCGCACTCTACCGCGCGGGCGCGACGTTCCACCAGCCGCCGCCGAGCGCCTGCAGCAGCGCCGCCGAGTCGGCGTACCGATCCGCGACCGCCTGCGTGCGGTCGAGCAGCGCCGAGCGGAGCCTGCGCTCGACGTCGAGCAGCGCGAGCTGACTGACGCCGCCGGCGTCGAAGCGCGCCGCCGCGATCGCGTGCTGGCTGCGCGCGGCTTCGGCGGCGCGCGCGCGCTCGGCAAGCCTGGCGGCGTCGCTCTCGAGCGCGCGCAGGACGTCCGCGACGTCCTGCAGGCCGCGCAGGACGACCTCGCGGTACGCAGCAGTCGACTGCTCGTACGCCGCGACCGCGGCGCGCCGCTCGGCCTGCAGCGCGCCGCCGCGAAAGATCGGCTGCGTCAGCGAAGCGCCGAGGAGCGAGAACGCGGTGCCGGAGCCGAACAGGTCGCCGGGGTGCG
>DASSRF010000404.1:0-2646 GCA_035701945.1 Caldimonas sp.
CGGTCGCGCTGCCGGTCGCGACGACGGTGCCGCCGCGCTTGCCCGCGCCCGGGCCGATGTCGATGATGTGGTCGGCGCGGCGGATCGTGTCCTCGTCGTGCTCGACGACGACGAGCGTGTTGCCCTTGTCGGCGAGCTTGCTTAAAGCGTCGAGCAGGATCGCGTTGTCGCGCGAGTGCAGGCCGATCGTCGGCTCGTCGAGGACGTAGCAGACGCCCTGCAGGTTCGAGCCGAGCTGCGCCGCGAGGCGGATGCGCTGCGCCTCGCCGCCCGAGAGCGTCGGCGCGGCGCGGTCGAGCGTGAGGTAGCCGAGGCCGACTTCCTCGAGGAACTCGAGGCGGCTCTTGATCTCGGTGACGACGTCGCGCGCGATCTCGGCGTCGCGGCCGGTCAGCGCGAGCGACTCGACCCACTTGCGCGCGTCGCTCACCGACCACTGCGCGATCCACGCGATCGACTTGTCGTCGAACGTGATCTTGCGCGACGCCGGGTTGAGGCGCGTTCCGGCGCAGTCGGGGCACGGCTCGTCGCCGACGCCCTCGACCTCGCTCTCCTCGGCGGGGAAGCTCTGCTCGCGGCCGCGGTCGTCGTCGCTCAGGACCGAGTCGTCGTACGCGCGCCGCTGCTCGCGCGTCAGCTTCAGCCCCGTGCCGACGCACGTCGTGCACCAGCCGTGCTTGCTGTTGTAGCTGAACATGCGCGGGTCGAGCTCGGGGTAGCTCAGGCCGCACGTCGGGCACGCGCGCTTGGTCGAGAAGACCTTCACCTGGCCGAGCTTGCGCGTCGGCGTGCCGGCGAGCATCGACGCGCGCAGGCCGGTGAGCGGCGCGAGCAGGTGCATCACGCCCTTGCCGACGTCGAGCGCCTTCGCGAGCAGGTCGCGCAGCTCGCCTTCGTTCGCCGCCGAGACGACGAGGTCGCCGACCGGCAGCTCGAGCGTGTGCTCGCGGAAGCGGTCGAGCCGCGGCCACGGGTCGACCTTCATGAACTCGCCGTCGACGCGCAGGTGGGTGTGGCCGCGCGCCTTCGCCCACTTCGCGAGGTCGGTGTAGACGCCCTTGCGCGCGACGACGAGCGGCGCGAGCAGGCCGACGTGCTCGCCGGCGTGGTCGCGCAGGATCTGCGCGGCGATGCTCTCGGCGCTCTGCGGCTCGACGGGAGTGTCGTCGACGACGCAGTGCTGGACGCCGAGCTTGACCCACAAGAGGCGAAGGAAGTGCCAGACCTCGGTCGTCGTCGCGACCGTGCTCTTGCGGCCGCCGCGCGAGAGGCGCTGCTCGATCGCGACCGTCGGCGGGATGCCGTAGACGGCGTCGACCTCGGGCCGCCCCGCCGGCTGCACGATCGAGCGCGCGTACGCGTTGAGCGATTCGAGGTAGCGGCGCTGGCCTTCGTTGAAGAGGATGTCGAACGCGAGCGTCGACTTGCCCGACCCCGAGACGCCGGTGACGACCGAGAACTTGCCGCGCGGGATGGCAACGTCTAGTGATTTGAGGTTGTGCTCGCGCGCGTTGACGATGCGGATCTGCTCGTCGGCCGCCATGCGGGCGCGCGCCGGCTTGAGCAAATACTGCAGCGGCGCGCCCTCCTCGACCGCGTGGCCGTCGAAGCCGAGCGCGCGGTCGTAGTCGCGCAGCGCCTTCGCGGTGTGCGAAGTCGCGTGGCGCTTCACTTCTTCCGGAGGCCCGACCGCGACGACCTCGCCGCCGGCGTCGCCGCCTTCGGGGCCGAGGTCGATCAGCCAGTCGCTCGCGCGGATGACGTCGAGGTTGTGCTCGATGACGACGATCGAGTGGCCCGCTTCGAGCAGCTTGCGGAACGACCGCATCAGCTTGGCGATGTCGTCGAAGTGCAGGCCCGTCGTCGGCTCGTCGAAGAGGAAGAGCGTTCCCTTCTTCGCGACCGGCTGCTTCGAAGCGCTGCGCGCCTGCGCCGCCTCGGCGAGAAAGCCCGCGAGCTTGAGCCGCTGCGCCTCGCCGCCCGAGAGCGTCGGCACCGGCTGGCCGAGCTTCACGTATTCGAGGCCGACGTCGACGATCGGCTGCAGCAGGCGGACGACGTCGCGGTCGTCGCGGAAGAGCTGCACCGCCTCGGCGACGGTGAGGTCGAGGACGTCGGCGACCGAGAGCTCGCGCATCACGTCGCCGGGCATGCGGCGGTCGATCCGGACGTCGAGGATCTCGGCGCGGAAGCGCTTGCCGTCGCAGTCGGGGCAGCGCAGGTAGACGTCGGAGAGGAACTGCATCTCGACGTGCTCGAAGCCCGAGCCGCCGCACGTCGGGCAGCGGCCGTTGCCGGCGTTGAAGCTGAACATGCCGGCGCCGTAGCCGCGCTGCACCGCCATCGGCTCGGCGGCGAAGATCTTGCGCACCTCGTCGAACGCGCCGACGTAGCTCGCCGGGTTCGATCGCGCGGTCTTGCCGATCGGGCTCTGGTCGACGAACACCGCGTCGGCCAGCCAGTCCGCGCCGAGCAGGCGGTCGTGCTCGCCGGGGCTTTCGGTGGCGCGGCCGAAGTGGCGTGCCAGCGCCGGATAGAGCACGTCCTGCATCAGCGTGCTCTTGCCCGAGCCCGACACGCCGGTCACGACGACCATGCGCTGCAGCGGAAACTCGACCGACACGTCCTTCAGGTTGTGCTCGCGCA
>DASSRF010000405.1:0-2001 GCA_035701945.1 Caldimonas sp.
AGCGTGCTCGGCGTTCGCCCGGGGCGCAACGGCGGCGCCGCGATGGCGTCGCTCTTCACGACGATGATCCACACCGCCGGGCTCGGCGCGCTGCTCGCGCTCTCGCCGATCGCCTGGTACCCGACCTACGCCGGCCGCACGATCGCGTTCGGGCTCGACCCGCTCGAAGACCAGCAGCTCGGCGGCCTGATCATGTGGGTTCCGGCGGGATTCGCCTACGTCGCGTGCGGGTTGGCGACCGCGTGGCACTGGCTGCAACGAAGCGACCGCGTCCGCGCGACCGCCTGAGCGTGCATGATCGGAGGTCTGCGCTCCCGCACGCTCGCGTCCCTCTCCATGCTCCGCGCCGCGTTCTACGCATGACCAGCGCCGCCGAGGTCGCGCTGATGCTCGACGTCGACGGCAGCGGCAGCGTCTCGGCGCTCGCGCTCGGCGGCGGCGAATGCAGCGCGGCGTACGTCTTCGCGCACGGCGCCGGGGCCGGGATGCGCCACGCGTTCATGGCCGACCTCGCGACGCGGCTCGCCGAGCGCGGCGTCGCGACGCTGCGCTTCAACTTCCCGGCGATGGAGCGCGGCGCGCGCCGGCCCGACGTGCCGCGCGTCGCGCACGCCGCGGTGCGCGCTGCGGTCGCCGCGGCGCGCGAGCGCTGGCCCGAGGTGCCGCTCTTTGCCGGCGGCAAGTCGTTCGGCGGCCGGATGACGTCGCAGGCCGACGCCGACGCCGCGCTCATCGGGGTGCGCGGGCTCGTCTTCGTCGGCTTCCCGCTGCACCCGGCCGGGCGCCCCGGCAGCGAGCGCGGCGAGCACCTCGATCGCGTCGCCCGCCCGATGCTCTTCGTGCAAGGCACGCGCGACGACCTCGCCGACCCGGCCCTCGTTCGCGCGCTCGTCGAACGCCTCGGCGAGCGCGCGACGCTTGTCTCGATCGCCGACGCCGACCACGCGTTCCACGTCCGCCGCAGCAGCGGCAGCAACGACCGCGCCGTCCTCGACCACATCGCCGATGCGATGCGCGACTGGATGGGGCGCCAGGGCAGCGAGCGCTGAGTCTGCGCCCGGTCGGCGCGCGCCGCGCCGCGCTTCAGCCCTTGCCGTCGCGGACGAGCCGCAGCCCCGGTCCGCCGCTGCGCACGACGTTGCGCCCGGCGTGCTTGGCGGCATAGCACGCCGCGTCGGCGGCGGCCATGACGCTCGCGACGTCGGCGTACGAGTCCTCGATCTGGACGACGCCGATGCTGACGCCGACGCTGAAGACCTTGCCGTGCCAGTGCAGCGCGTGGGCGTCGATCCGCTTGCGGATCTCCTCTGCGATGCCGAGCGCGGTCTGCAGCGCGCACGCGCGCAGCAGGATGCCGAACTCGTCGCCGCCGAGCCGGGCGGCGAGATCGATCGAGCGGATCCGCGCCAGCAGCAGCGCGGCGATGTCGCGCAGCAGCTGGTCGCCGGCGGCGTGCCCTGCGGCGTCGTTGACCGCCTTGAAGCCGTCGAGGTCGATGTAGAGCATGCACGCGACCTCGCGCCGGCGGCGGTCGGCGAGGTGCTCGGCGAGCTGGCTCTCGAACTGCTGGCGATTCGCGATGTTGGTGAGGGCGTCGTGCGTCGCCGCCCACGACAGCGCGTCGCGCTTGCGGCGCTCCTCGCTGACGTCGCCGAGCGTCCAGATCGTTCCCTGGCCGGCGTCGTGCGGGCTCACCGGCGCGCCGAGCAGATGGCCCCAGAAACGGCTGCCGTCGCGGCGGACGAACTCGATCTCCTCCGAGAACACGCGCCCCATCCCGAACGCGGCGCCGACGCGGCTGCCGAGGCCCTCGTAGAACTCGTCCGACGCGTAGATGACGCGCGCCATCTCGCCGTCGAGCCCCGAACCTTCGTAGCCGAGCAGGCGGTTGAACTCGTCGCTGACGAGCTCGAAGCGGCGGTTGCGCGTGAACGCGATGCCGACCGGCGCCTTGGCCATCACCGCGCGCATCTTCGCGAGCAGGAGCTGTCCGGCCGCCTG
>DASSRF010000406.1:0-2984 GCA_035701945.1 Caldimonas sp.
TCATGATGATCGACTTCGCGATCGACGCCGAGCGCGAGCAGGGGCTCAGCGCACGCGAGGCGATTCACCAGGCGGCGCTGCTGCGGCTGCGGCCGATCCTGATGACGACGCTCGCCGCGCTCTTTGCCGCGCTGCCGCTGATGCTCGGCTGGGGCGAAGGCCACGAATTGCGCCGGCCGCTCGGCCTCGCGATCTTCGGCGGCCTCATCGTCAGCCAGTTGCTCACGCTCTTCACGACGCCTGTCATCTATCTCGCGTTCGATCGCCTCGGTCGGCGCTTCGGTCGATCGCGCGATGCGACGGTGGTCGCACCTGGAGCGGCATCGTGATCGCGCGTGCGTTCGTCAACGAGCGTGATCGGGCCGGCGGGGTGCCCTGCTCGCTCCATGTCCCCCGAAGCCGGCCGGAGGAAATCGGCCACCCGACGGCCTTGGCGTGCGCTCGGTCGGATCAACAGGCATGAACCTCTCGCAACCGTTCGTGAAGCGACCGATCGGCACGGTGCTGCTGACGATCGGCGTCGCGCTCGCGGGGATCGCGGGCTTCTTCGTGCTGCCGGTGTCGCCGCTGCCGCAGGTCGACTTTCCGACGATCTCGGTGAGCGCGCAGCTGCCCGGCGCGAGCCCCGACACGATGGCGACGAGCGTGGCGACGCCGCTCGAGCGGCGGCTCGGGACGATCTCCGGCGTCACCGAGATGACGTCGTCGAGCCAGGTCGGGACGACGCGGATCAGCCTGCAGTTCGAGCTGTCGCGCTCGATCGACGGCGCGGCGCGCGAGGTGCAGGCGGCGATCAACGCGACGCGCGCCGACCTGCCGGCGACGTTGCGCTCGAACCCGACGTACCGCAAGGTCAATCCGTCGGACGCGCCGGTGCTGATCCTGGCGCTGACGTCGCCGACGCTCTCGCCGGGGCAGATCTACGACACCGTCTCGAACATCGTCAGCCAGCGGATCGCGCAGGTCGATGGCGTCGGCGACGTCGAGATCGGCGGCAGCACGCTGCCGGCAGTGCGCGTCGAGCTGCTGCCGTTCGCGCTCAACCGCTACGGCGTCAGCGCCGAGGACGTCCGCGCCGCGATCCAGGCGAGCAACGCGAACCGGCCCAAGGGCGTCATCGAGAGCGGCGAGCGCGCGCTGCAGATCTACACGCAGACGCCGGGCCGGCGCGCCGCCGAGTACGCGCCGATGGTGGTCGCGTGGCGCAACGGCGCGGCGGTCCGTCTCGACGACGTCGCGGAGGTCACCGACAGCGTCGAGAACACGCGAACGCTCGGCCTCTTCAACGGCAGGCCGGCGGTGATCGTCCTCGTCACGACGCAGCCGGGAGCCAACGTCATCGAGACGGTCGACGGCGTTCGCGCCGTGCTGCCCGAGCTGCGCGCGCAGCTCCCGCACGGGATCGAGCTCGACGTCGCGTCGGACCGCACCAACTCGATCCGCGCGTCGCTGCGCGAGATCGAGATCACGCTCGTGATCTCGCTCGTCCTCGTCGTCGTCGTCGTCAGCGTCTTCCTGCGGAGCCTGCGCGCCACCGCGATCCCGGCGGTCGCGACGATCGTCTCGCTGCTCGGCACCTTCGGCGTGATGGTGCTGCTCGGCTTCTCGCTCAACAACCTGAGCCTGATGGCGATCACGGTCGCGACCGGGTTCGTCGTCGACGACGCGATCGTCGTGCTCGAGAACACCGCGCGCCACATCGAGGCCGGGATGGACCGGATGCAGGCGGCGCTGCTCGGCGCGAAGGAGGTCGGCTTCACCGTGCTCTCGATCAGCGTCTCGCTGGTCGCGGTCTTCATCCCGCTCCTCTTCATGCAGGGTCAGGTCGGCCGGCTCTTTCGCGAGTTCGCGGTGACGTTGTCGGCGGCGGTGCTGATCTCGCTCGTCATCTCGCTGACGACGACGCCGATGATGTGCGCGTGGCTGCTGCCCAGGGGCGGAACCGAGCCTCGTCGCCAGGGCAGGCTCGCGCGCTTCGCAGAGCGGGGCTTTCAGCGCATCCTCCGCTGGTACGCGGCGAGCCTCGACTGGGCCCTCGCGAGCATCGGCGTCGTCCTCGTGATCCTGGTCGCCGTGATCGCGCTCAACGTCTATCTCTTCAGCGCCGCGCCCAAGGGGTTCTTCCCGCAGCAGGACACCGGCCAGCTGCAGGGCGGGCTGCGCGCCGACCAGAGCATCTCGTCGCAGGCGATGGGCGAGAAGCTCCGCCAGGTCGTCGGCATCATCCGTCGCGACCCCGCGGTCGAGACGGTCGTCGGCTTCACCGGGGGCAGCCGCGCCGGCGGCGGCTTCATGTTCGTGACGCTGAAGCCGTTCGGCGAGCGCAAGGAGCGCGGCTCGGTCGTGATCGCGCGGCTGCGCCCGCAGCTCGCGCAGGTCACCGGGCTGCAGATCTTCCTGAACCCGGTCCAGGACGTCCGCGCCGGCGGCCGGCAGAGCAACGCCACCTACCAGTACACGCTGAAGAGCGACAACATCGCCGACCTGCGGCGCTGGGCGACGCGCCTCGCCGAGGCGATGAAGGGCGACCCGGACCTCACCGACGTCGACACCGACCAGCAGGACAACGGCGTCGAGACGCTGGTCGAGGTCGATCGCGACAGCGCGTCGCGGCTCGGGCTGACGTCGGCTGCGATCGACTCTGCCCTCTACAACGCGTTCGGCCAGCGCCAGGTCGCGACGATCTACGGCGAGATCAACCAGTACCACGTCGTCATGGAATGGGCGCCGCGCTATGCGCAGGGCCCGAATGCGCTCGCCGACGTCTACGTGCCGGCCAAGCCCGCTGCGGGCAGCGGAACTTCGGTCGCGACCGCGCAGCAGGCCGCCGCGTCGGCGGCGGCGGGAGCGACGCCGACGCTCAGCGCCAATCCGGCGTCGCGCGACCCGTCGAGCGGCAACGCGCTCGCCAACAGCGTCACCTCGCTCGTCCCGCTCGCCAGCGTCGCGCGCGTCCGCGAGCGTGCGACACCGACCGCGATCAG
>DASSRF010000407.1:0-3166 GCA_035701945.1 Caldimonas sp.
CGCGGCGTCGGCCTCGCGAAGGCGCTCGCGTTCGTGCGCGAGTTCCGCGCGACGAACTCGCGCACTCCCGTCGTGCTGATGGGCTACGCCAACCCGATCGAGCGCTACGGCGTCGAGCGCTTCGTCGCCGACGCCAGCGAAGCCGGCGTCGACGGCGTCATCGTCGTCGACTATCCGCCCGAGGAGTGCGCCGAGTTCGCCGAGCGCCTCGGCGTCGCCGCGATCGATCCGATCTTCCTCGTCGCGCCGACGTCGACCGACGAGCGGATCGCCGCGGTCGCGAAGGTGGCGCGCGGGTTTGTTTACCATGTCTCGCTGAAGGGCGTCACCGGTGCCGGACACTTCGACATCGCCGCCGTCCAGGACATGATCCCGAGAATCAGGGCGCACGTTCGGCTGCCGGTCGGCGTCGGCTTCGGAATCCGCGACGGCGCGACCGCGCGCGCCGTCGCCGACGTCGCCGACGCGGTCGTCATCGGCAGCGCGCTCGTCCAGCTGCTCGAAGGCGCGCCGCGCGACGACGCGCCGCGCGTCGCCGGCGAGTTCGTCGCCTCGATCCGCAGCGCGCTCGACGCGCCGGCGCGACCACAAGGAGTCCCGCGATGAGTTGGCTCGAAAAGCTCCTGCCGCCGAAGATCCAGCCGACCGACCCGAGCGAGCGGCGCACCGTCCCCGAAGGGCTGTGGGTCAAGTGCCCGGCGTGCGAGACGGTCCTCTACAAGACCGACCTCGAGAAGAACATCAACGTCTGCCCGAAGTGCGCCCACCACCACCGGATCGGCGCGCGCGCGCGACTCGACAGCTTTCTCGATGCCGAGGGGCGCTACGAGATCGGCCAGGAAGTCATCCCGGTCGATGCCCTCAAGTTCAAGGACAGCAAGAAGTATCCGGAGCGGCTCAAGGACGCGCTCGAGAACACCGGCGAGACCGACGCGCTGGTCGTGATGGGCGGCGCGCTGATGAGCCTGCCGATCGTCGCCGCGTGCTTCGAGTTCGACTTCATGGGCGGCTCGATGGGCTCGGTCGTCGGCGAGCGGTTCGTTCGCGGCGTGCAGACCGCGGTCGAGCAGCGGACGCCGTTCGTGAGCTTCACCGCGACCGGCGGCGCGCGCATGCAGGAGGGGCTGCTGAGCCTGATGCAGATGGCGAAGACCAACGCCGCGCTGACGCACCTCGCGCAGGCGCGGCTGCCCTACGTCAGCGTCCTCGCCGACCCCACGATGGGCGGCGTCTCGGCGAGCTTCGCCTTCCTCGGCGACGTCGTCATCGCCGAGCCGAAGGCGCTGATCGGCTTCGCCGGCCCGCGCGTGATCGAGAACACCGTGCGCGAGAAGCTTCCCGAAGGCTTCCAGCGCGCCGAGTTCCTGCTCCAGACCGGCGCGATCGACATGATCGTCGACCGCCGCGAGCTGCGCGCGACGATCGCGCGCCAGCTCGCGATGCTGCTGCGCCTGCCGTCCGACGCCGTCGCCTAGCCTCTGTCATCCTGAGCGAAGCGAAGGATCCCAGCGCGGCGGACGACGAGATCCTTCGCTGGCGCTCAGGATGACGAAGACGCTCGCGGAGTGGCTCGCCCACTGCGAGCGCGTCCACCCGAAGACGATCGAGCTCACGCTCGATCGCGTCGCGGTCGTCAAGCAGAGGCTGGGGCTTGCGCTCGCCGGGCCCGTCATCGCCGTCGCCGGAACCAACGGCAAGGGCTCGACGTGCGCGATGCTCGAGAGCATCGCGCTCGCCGCCGGCTACCGCGTCGGCCTGCACTCGAAGCCACACCTCGTCCACTTCGAGGAGCGCTGCCGGATCGGCGGCGCGATGGTGGACGGCACGCTGCTGCTGCCGCACTTCGAGGCGGTCGAGCGAGCACGCGGCGACGTCCCGCTCACGTACTTCGAGTTCACGCTGCTCGCGATCGTCTCGCTCTTCGCGGCGACGCCGCTCGATCTCGTCATCCTCGAGGTCGGCCTCGGCGGCCGGCTCGACGCCGTCAACGCGTTCGACGGCGACTGTGCGATCGTCACCAGCATCGACATCGACCACAGCGAGTACCTCGGCCCCGACCGCGAGTCGATCGGCCGCGAGAAGGCGGGCATCTTCCGCAGCGGCAAGCCGGCGATCGTCAGCGACCCGCTGCCGCCGAAGAGCGTCATCGCGGAAGCAGAACGCATCGGCGTAGACCTCCGCCTCGCGGGCCGCGACTTTCGCGTCGCGGGCGATCGCCAGCAGTGGAGCTGGTCGGGGCGCGCGATGCGGCTCGGCGGCCTCGCGTATCCGGCGTTGCGCGGCGCCAACCAACTGCTCAACGCCGCCGGCGCGCTTGCCGCATTCGAGGCGCTCCGCGAGCGGCTGCCGGTGAGCGCGCAGGCGATCCGCACCGGGCTCGCGACGGTCGAGCTGCCGGGCCGGTTCCAGGTCGTCCCCGGCGCGCCGACGATCGTGCTCGACGTCGGCCACAACCCGCACGCGATCGCTGCGCTCGCCGCGAACCTCGACCAGATGGGATTCTTCCCGCGCACGCACGCGGTCTTCGGCGTGATGAGCGACAAGGACGTCGCCGCGATCGTCGCGAAGATGGCGCCGCTCGTCGACGCCTGGCACGTCACCGATCTGCCGACGCCGCGCGCCGCCAGCGCGGCCGAGCTCGCGGCGGCGGTGCGCGGCGTCGCTGCCGCCGCGCACGCGACCGTCGCCGAGCACGCGCGACCCGCCGATGCGCTCGCCGCGGCGATGGCCGCGGCGGACCCGGCTGATAGAATCGTCGTCTTCGGCTCGTTCTTCACCGTCGGCGGCGTGCTGGAGAACGGTCTTCCGGATCGCTCCGGTCACCGCCTGACCTGAGCCGACGGCAGCGCCTCGCATCCCGATCCGCTTCGCACGCTCGGCCCTCCATGTTCAGGCAGAAGCGCGACCCTGCATCCGACAAGCCCACGATCGAGCCCGCGGACGCGGTCCAGCAGGCGAGAACGCGCGCGCGGCAGCGGCTGATCGGCGCGATCGTCCTGCTCGCGATCGGCGTGATCGGCTTTCCGCTCGTCTTCGAGACGCAGCCGCGACCGATCCCGGTCGACCTTCCGATCGAGATTCCGCGCCGCGATGCGCTGCCGCCGCTCGCGATGCCGCCGCCGCGCTCGACGACCGCGCGTCCGGCGGCGTCGGCAGGCGAATCCGG
>DASSRF010000408.1:0-3644 GCA_035701945.1 Caldimonas sp.
TACGCGAGCGCGCCGGTGGTCGCGTCGGCCGGTGCACCGGCGGTGGTGACGTTCGGACCCCCGGTGTACTTCTTGACGATCGCGACGCGCGCGTCGACCGGCGTCGTGCCGGTGCTCACCGTGCCGGTGATCGTGTGCGACGGCGAGAGCGGCGGGTCGATCGGCGTCGTGTTCGTGCTGACGTCGGTCGACGCGGCCGCGGTCACGGGGACGCCGGTGACGACCGCGGGCACCGCGCCGAGCGCGCCGATGACGAGGTCGTAGGTGCCCGTGGGAACCGGATAGAGGATGAAGTGCCCGGTCGAATCGGGATTCGTGGCCTTGACCACCGTTCCGTTCTGCTGCACCGAGATCCGCGTCGTCGCCGGAGCGAGCGTCGTCGCGACGAAGCCGGTGACGCGCTGGCCGGTCGCCGACAGACGCTGGATCGCCGAGAGGCGCGCGCTCAGGTTGTAGTTGCCGCTGGCGCCGAGACGCAGCACCGAGTTGCAGGCGTCGAAGTCGACGACGTAGTCGGAGATCTGGTCCTTCGTGACGACGATGCTGACCGGGATCTTGACGATCGTCTGCGGCGTCGCCGGCATCCCCAGCGCGGTTTCGGTGCCGGCGATCGGAACGACCGAGTTGGCGAGCGGCGTCGACGCATCGAGGACGAGCGCCAGCTGCTGGTACGTGCCGACGGGCACCTGCACCTGACCGAGCTCGCGAACGGTGCCGTTGGTGAGCGTCAGCAGGTCGATCTTCTGCGCCGGGCTGAGGACGACTTCCCACCAGCCCGCGTCGCCGTCCGCGGCGGTCGCGCTGGCGTTGAAGCGCACCTTCTGCACGGTCACGTTGATCTGGTTGTAGCCGCACGCGGCAGCGTCGGTCAGGGCGACCTTGATGAATCCGGCGTCGGTGACGGGGGTGCCGCCGCCACCACCGCCACCTCCGCCTCCGCCGCATGCCGCGACCAGGGCTGCGGAGGCGAGCGTCGCCGCCTGGAGAAGTCGTGCAAATAAGGACATGGTGGTTCCAGTTGGTTCAGAAGCGTGGACGACAGGGGAGTGCGTTTCGAGGCGGAGCCTATTCGCCAGCGTGCCGCTAGAACGTCACCTCGTACCTGTAACCCTTGTAGGACAGGACCGCGGACTTGAGCTTGATGCGCTCGAGGACGAGTTGCGGCGCGAGCTGGTCGCCCTCGTGGAAGACCTGGCCGTTGATCATCACCATCCGGCTCGCCGGATCTCCCGAGTAGCTGGCGCCGCCGATGACGAGCTTCGGCAGGTCGCGGCGAACGTCGTCGGGGAGCTCGGCCTGCTGGTAAACCCGGCCTTCGCTCGGTGACCGCGTCGCTTTCGGCTCGCTCTTCTGCTCCGGCACCTTGGCCGTCGCGGTGTTCGCTGCGGCGGTCTTCGCCGGCGCGGGCGCGGTCTCCGTCTCGGCGTTGCGCCGTGCAGTACGTTTCGGCTCCGGCGCATGCCTGGGCGCAGCGCGTGGCGGGTGCTCCGGTGCCGGGGCGACGGGCGCCGGGTCGGTGCTGCGCTGAGTCGACGGCGGAGCGTGCGCCGTCGTCGCCCCCGGCGCAGTCGTCGCCGCCGGCGGTGGTGCCTCCGCCGGCGACGGCGTCGCCGGCAGCGGCACCGGCGCGACGACCGGCGGTGCAGGCGAAACCGAGCCCTCGGCGACCGGCCGCGGCGACGGCCGTGCGCCGCCGACGAAGTTCCACGCCACTGCGACGACGAGCGCCGCGGCGAGCGCGACGACGGCCCACACCAGCATCCGCGAGCGTTGCGGCTTCGCCGCGTCGTCCTCGACGTACGCGTGCTGCTGCGACGACAGGCCGGGAACGGCGCCGCGTTCGCGCTCGGCGTCGGCGCGTCGGAGGGCATCGAGGATGTACGACATTGCGCGTCCTCGATCAGCGCGGAGCCGACGCCGTCGCCGCCGTCCGATGCGCGACCGCCGCGGCGGCCGCCGTTGACGCCGCTGCGGACGCCGCCGCCGATGCCGCGACCGGCGCCGGGTTGGCGACCGCGACCGCCGTCGGCGCGTTGCCCTGGCGCCAGCCGCTGTAGAGCGCGAACGCGGCGAGCACTGCGACCGCGAGTCCGGCGCCGATGACGATGCCGACGCCGGTGCCGCGCGCGACCGGCGCGCGGTCCGGCGGCGTCGAGTTCGGCATCCGGCCGAACACCTCGCGGCCGGCCTTCTCGACCATCGCGTGATCGATCGCGTGCCTGCCGTGCGCGTACGCGCCGAGCATGACGCGGTCGCACAGCAGGTTGATCCGCCGCGGCACGCCGCGCGAGATCTCGTGGATGCGCTGCAGCGCCTTGCGGTCGAACGGGATCGCGCGCGTCATCCCGGCGACCGAGAGACGATGTCGGATGTAGTGCTCGGTCTCCTTGATCGTCAGCGCCTTGAGGTGGAAGCGAGCGATGACGCGCTGCGCGAGCTGCTCGAGGTCGGGCCGCTCGAGCATCGTGCGCAGCTCGGGTTGGCCGATCAGCACGATCTGCAGGAGCTTGCGCTCGTTCGTCTCCAGGTTGGTGAGCAACCGCAGCTGCTCGAGCACCTCGGCCGAGAGCTGCTGCGCCTCGTCGATGATGAGCACGTTGTTCTGGCCGACCGCGTGCGTGCGCAGCAGGAAGTCGTTGAGCGCGTCGACGTAGGCCTTGACCGTCGCCGTCCCGCGCACCTTCGGCGCCGGGATGTGGAACTCGTCGTTGATCGACTTGACGAGCTCGAGCACCGTCAGCTTCGGGTTGAAGATGTAGGCGACGTTGCAGCGCTTCGGGATCTGCTCGAGGAAGCACCGGCAGACGGTCGTCTTGCCTGCGCCGATCTCGCCCGAGAGCAGGACGAAGCCGCCGCCGCCGCCGACGCCGTAGAGGAGGTGGGCGAGCGCCTCGCGGTGGCGCTTGCTCATGTAGAGGTAGCGCGGATCCGGCGCGAGCGAGAACGGCTCGTGCTTGAGGCCGAAGAACCGCATGTACATGCCGGGAGAATACCGTTCCGCCGCCGCGCTCGATGGCGGCCCCGATTCGGGGCGCGACGGGCGCGGCGCCCGCGCGCGCGGCCCCGCCTGATCGGCGGAGGGCCGCGAGGTCGGCGTCTCGGACGGTCTCAACGGATCGCGACTTCCCACGGCAGCGCGAACGGTGCCGCTGCGAGCGCGGCGACGGGAACAGCCGTGCCGAGCGCTCGCGTCATGCCGACGGTCCGCGGCGACGCGGCGCTGACCAAGGCACGATGCGGTCGAAGATGCCGTCGCGTTCGACGAGCGCGTGCTTGAGCGCCATCGCGACGTGGCCGACCGTGAGTGCGAGCAGCAGGTAGGTGCTGACGTCGTGGACGCCGACCAGGAACGCGTAGGCGCGCGGCCAGTCCGGACCCCACGGCGCGAGCTCGGCGCCGAAGAAGCGCACGCCGTGCTTGCTGAAGTTGGAGCCGAGGTAGCCGGCGAGCGGCGCGATCACCATGCACGCGTAGAGCGCCGCGTGGCCGGCGTTGGCGAGCCGCTGCCGCGCCGCCGGCATCGACGGCGGCCACGGCGGCGGCGCGTGCGCGAGCCGCCAGCCGAGCCGCAGCACGATCAGCACGCCGAGGACGATGCCGAACGACTTGTGGAGATTGATCACGGCGCCGCGCGCAGGCGTTCC
>DASSRF010000409.1:0-3136 GCA_035701945.1 Caldimonas sp.
GACCCGGCCGCGATCGAGGACGCGATCGTCGGCTGCTCGTTCCCCGAGGCCGAGCAGGGCATGAACATGGCGCGGATCGCGGTGGCGCTGTGCGGCTTTCCCAAGCCGGTCGGCGGCGTCACCGTCAATCGCTTCTGCGCGTCGGGGCTGACGGCGGTGCAGATGGCCGCCGACCGCATCCGCGTCGGCGAGGCCGACGTGCTGATCGCGGGCGGCGCCGAATCGATGAGCCTGGTGCCGATGGGCGGCAACAAGCCGTCGTTCAACCCCGAGATCCTCGCCCGCGACGAGAACGTCGGCATCGCCTACGGCATGGGCATCACCGCGGAGAAGGTCGCGCTGCAGTGGAAGGTGAGCCGCGAAGCGCAGGACGCGTTCTCGCTCGAGTCGCACCAGCGCGCATTGAAGGCGCAGGCCGCGGGCGAGTTCGGCGACGAGATCACGCCGATCGAGGTGATCGAGCGCTTCCCCGAGCTCGCGACGGGCGCGCAAGGCACGCGCACGCGAACGATCTCGCTCGACGAAGGGCCGCGCCCGGACACGTCGCTCGAAGGTCTCGCGAAGCTGAGGCCGGTGTTCGCCGCCGCGAAGGACCCGACCGGCAAGAGCACCGGCATGGGCAGCGTCACCGCGGGCAACAGCTCGCAGACGAGCGACGGCGCCGGCGCCTTGATCCTCGCCAGCGAGAAGGCCGTGAAGCAGTTCGACCTGAAGCCGCTCGCTCGCTTCGTCAGCTTCGCGGCGCGCGGCGTTCCGCCCGAGATCATGGGAATCGGACCGATCGAGGCGATCCCGGCGGCGCTCGCCTACGCGGGGCTGAAGCTCGACGACATCGGCTGGATCGAGCTCAACGAGGCGTTCGCCGCGCAGTCGCTCGCGGTGATCGACACCGTCGGGCTCGACCGCGCGAAGGTCAACCCGATGGGCGGCGCGATCGCGCTCGGCCACCCGCTCGGCGCGACCGGAGCGATCCGCTCGGCCACCGTGGTGCATGCGCTGCGCCGCCGCAACCTCAAATACGGCATGGTGACGATGTGCGTCGGCACCGGCCAGGGCGCGGCGGGGATCTTCGAGCGCGTCTGAGCGGCGGCACCGACAACGACGAGGAGACCGGAATGACGATCAGGACGGCAGTGATCGACGGCGTCGCGACGATCGAGATCGCCCGCCCGGAGAAGAAGAACGCGCTCACCGGCGCGATGTACCTCGCGCTCGCGCATGCGTTCGACGCCGCGCGCGAGGACGACTCGGTGCGCGCCGTCCTCCTCACCGGGCAGCCGGGCATCTTCACCTCCGGCAACGACATCGAGGACTTCGTCAAGCGGCCGGCGAACCTCCAGGAAGCGCCGTCGTTCGCGTTCATGAAGGCGCTGATGGGCTGCGACAAGCCGGTGATCGCCGCGGTCACCGGCGCCGCGATCGGCATCGGCACGACGCTGCTCCTGCACTGCGACTTCGTCTACGTCTCCGACGAGGCGCGGCTCGCGCTGCCGTTCGTGACGCTCGGGCTCGTCCCCGAGTTCGCGTCGAGCCTGATCGTTCCGCAGCTGATGGGCAACGTCCGCGCCGCCGAGAAGCTGCTGCTCGGCGACCCGTTCAGCGGCGCCGATGCGGTCGAGTGCGGAATCGCGAACGCGGTGCTGCCCGCAAGCGAGGTCGTGAAGCACGCGCGTCGCGTCGCCGAGCGCTTCAACGCGCTGCCGCCGGGCGCGGTGCGCGCGACCAAGCGGCTGCTGCGCCGGCACCGCGCCGCGACGCTGCTCGAGACGATCGAGGCCGAAGGCGAGGTCTTCGGCGCGCGGCTGCAAAGCCCCGAAGCGAAGGAAGCGTTCAGTGCCTTCTTCGAGAAGCGCAAGCCCGATTTCTCGCGCTTCTGACCGCACCGTGCGCGTCGCGCATCCCGCGACCGCGCTCGCCGTCAAGCTCGCGCTCGCGCCGCTCCTCGTCGCGCAGGCGATCGCGACGCGCCGCCGCGCACCGGTGCTTCCCGAGGCCGACGGCGAGCGCGAAGGCCTCGTCGGCGAGACCGGCAGCGAGCCGCTTCGCCTCCTCGTCGCCGGCGACTCGTCGGCGGCCGGCGTCGGCGTCGCGCGCCAGGACGACGCCGTCGTCGGCCACCTCGTCCGCGCGCTGCACCGCGCGATCGAGCGCCCGGTCGCGTGGGCGCTCCACGCCCGCACCGGCCTGACGACGCGAGGCGTCCTCGCGCTGCTGCGCGAATCGCCGCCGCCGCGCGCCGACGTCGCGGTCGTCATCAGCGGCGTCAACGACGTCATCGACCAGGTGCCGACCGCGCGCGCCGTGCGCGACCGCGCCGCGCTCGCCGACTGGCTGCTCGGCGAGATCGGCGTGCGCCACGTCGTCTTCGCGCCGCTGCCGCCGATCGACCGCTTCCCGCTCCTGCCCGAGCCGCTGCGCCGCGTCATGGGCGGCGACGCGCGCCGCCACGACGCCGCGCTCGCGCGCTGGGCGGCGACCCGGAGCGACGTTTCGCATGCGGCGATCGCGGTCGAGCTCGACGCCGCCGGAATGGCGAGCGACGGCTTCCATCCCGGCGAGCCGGTCTACCGCGCTTGCGGCGAGGCGCTCGCGCTGCACGTCGCGCGGATCGCACGATGACGGCGCCGCTGCGCTGGCGCGTCGGCGCGGTGACGATCACGCGGATCGTCGAGTCCGAGGGGTCGTCGCCGCCGAGGTTCCTCTTCGCCAACCTCGACGCCGAGCAGGTGCGCTCGCACGGGTGGCTGCTCCCGCACTACGCGACCGCCGCGGGGCGGCTGATCGCGTCGATCCACGCGTTCGTCGTCGAGTCGCGCGGCAAGACGATCGTCGTCGACACCTGCATCGGCGACGACAAGCAGCAGCGCGTGCTTCCAGCATGGAACCTGCTGAGCACTTCTTTCCTCGCCGACTTCACTGCCGCCGGGTTCGCGCTCGACGCGGTCGATTTCGTCGATGGTCGGCATGTCGATGCTGCGGTCGGCGATTTCACGCAACGCCAGCACGGTGGGCTTGTCGTTTTCGGGATCGATGGTGGCCTCGACGCCGTTTTCGAGTTGGCGCGCGCGGCGGGTGGCCATCAGGACGAGTTCGAAGCGGTTGTCGACCACCTTCAGGCAGTCTTCGACGGTGATGC
>DASSRF010000410.1:0-3748 GCA_035701945.1 Caldimonas sp.
GTCGTCGGCGAAGGCCGGACGTGCTTCCACCGTTCCGGCGTCTCGGCGCTCTTCCCGCGCGAGCGCGGGGTCGAGTCGTTCCTCGGCCTGCCGATCGTCGCGAGCGACGGCCGGATGCTCGGCCACCTCGCGTTCTTCGACTCGCGGCCGCGCGGCGACGACATGCTCGTCGACTCGGTGTTCCGCATCTTCGTTGCGCGCGCCGCGGCGGAGATCGAGCGCATCCAGGCGCTCGCGCGGCTCGCGGTCGCGCGCAGCGCTGCGCCGTAGCGCGGCCGCACCCAGATGCGACGAAGCCCTCGCGAGGAGGGCTTCGGCCGGATTCGGTGGTTGCGAGGGCAGGATTTGAACCTGCGACCTTTGGGTTATGAGCCCAACGAGCTACCAGACTGCTCCACCTCGCGACTGGAAGACGAAGTCTAGCACGGCGGCCGAGGCCGCGCCGGCTCAGAGCCCTGCGGTCTTCAAGGTTTCGAGGAAGCGGCTGCTGTTCTGGTAGCCGATCAGGCGCGCCGGCCGCACCTCGTTGCCGGCGGCGTCGAAGAAGATCGTTCCGGGCGGGCCGAACAGGCTGAAGCGCTTGAGGAGCTCGCGGTCCTGCGCGTCGTTGGCGGTGACGTCGGCCTTCAGCAGGAGCGCGCCCGCGAGCTTCTTCTGCACGCCGGCGTCGCTGAACGTGAAGCGCTCCATCTCCTTGCACGACACGCACCAGTCGGCGTAGAAGTCGAGCATCACCGGCTTGCCCGCGCTCTTCAGGATCGCGTCGAGATCGGCGACGCTCTTCACGGTCTGGAAGCGCGGCATCCCGGGCGCGGGATCGACGTCCCTCTGTGCGGTGAAGCGCGCGAGCGGCTGCAGCGGGTCGGTCGCTCCCGACGCTGCGCCGACGACCTGCAGGACACCGACGAGCCCGAGCAGCGCCGCGATCGCCTGCCGCCAGCCGAGGCCGGGCGCCGGCGGCTTGACTGCCGCGCGCTCGGTCGACTGCAGCGCGCGCGCACGGTGGACGAGAAGCCCCGCTGCGAAGAGCGCGAGCAGGCCCCAGAGCGCGAGCGCGAGCGGACCCGGAAGGACCGGTTGCACGGTCCAGACTGCGACGCCGAGCAGGAGCACGCCGAACGCCGCCTTCACCTCGACCATCCAGGCGCCGGCGCGCGGCAGCAGCGCGCCCGCGGATGCGCCGACGAGCAGCAGCGGGACGCTCATGCCGGCAGCGAGCGAGAAGAGCGCCGTGCCGCCGAGCCAGACGTCGCGCGTCTGGCTGAGATAGAGAAGCGCGCCGGCGAGCGGCGCGGCGACGCACGGGCTCACGATCAGCGCCGAGACGCCGCCCATCGCGCAGACGCCGGCAACGCGGCCCGCGGGCAGCTTGTGCGCAGCGGCAGCGAAGCGCGACGTCAGCGCCGAAGGCAGCTGCAGCTCGTAGACGCCGAACATCGAGAGCGACAGCGCGACGAGCCCGAGCGCGAACGCGCCGAGCACCCAGGCGTTCTGCAGCGCCGCTGCGAGGCCCTCGCCCGCGAGCCCGGCGACGACGCCGAACGCGGTGTAGACGACCGCCATGCCGAACGAGTACGAAGCGGCGAGCGCGAAGCCCCGACCGCGCGAGACGCCGCCCGGCGTCGCGTTGCCGCTGCCGCCACCCGCGCTCGCCAGCGCGGGCGTGCCCGCCTGGCCGACGACGATCGAAGAGACGATCGGCAGCATCGGCAGCACGCACGGCGTCAACGAGAGCAGCACGCCGGCGACGAAGAACGCGCCGACGACCGACCAGAAGGCGCCGCCGCGAAGCACCGCTTCGATTCCCGACGACTCGCTCGTCGCCGCTGCAGCGGGCGCGGCGGCGATGCTCGCCGGCGTCGCGACGGGCGCGTTGGCGCCGTCGCCCGCATCGACGACGCGCGCGGTGCCCGCACCACCGAAGCCGGTGAGCGCGACCGCAGCGGTGCTCTGCATCGGCGGATAGCACAGGCCCGCGTCGGCGCAGCCCTGGCTCGTGACGGCGAGCCGGAACTCGGCGCCCGCCTGCTCGACCGGAACGACGATCGAGATCGCGTTGCGGTACGTCTCGACGTTCTTCTGGAACGTCTCGTCGTACTTGACCTTGCCGGGCGGGATCGTCGGCGCGCCGAGCGACGCGCCGGTCGCGGCGAACTTGAACTGCTCGCGGTAGAGGTAGTAGCCGGGCGCGATCGCGAACGTCACCTCGACCGATCTGGCATCGTGCGGACGCGCCGAGAAGCGGAACGCCTGCTCGGGCGGCAGGAAGTCGTCCTCGGCGTGGGCCGGCCGGAGCGCGGCGACGGCAACGAGCGCGAGCGCGACGAAGCACATCAGCAGGCGACCGAACGCCGTCCGGAACGGCTGTGCGATGGGGAGGAACGAAGAGGCCATGGGCGCTTGGTCGGCGAAGGCGCGAGCGGCTGACGGGCCGGCTAACCGAAGAACCGGCGCCGCGTCAGCACCAACGCCAGATAGTAGCCCGCGCAGGCGTACGCCGTCAGGATCCCGAGCGGCAGCAGGGGATCGGCGGGAATCCTGCCCAGGACGAGCGGCCGGACGAGGTCGACCGCGGCCTTGAGCGGCAGCACCTGGGCGACCGCCTGCAGCCACTCGGGCATCTGCGCGATCGGGAAATAGACGCCCGAGAGGAACGTCATCGGCGTGATGACGAGCGTGAAGTAGTAGGTGAAAAAGTCGTAACCCTTGGCGAGCGCGTTGAAGACGAGCGCGAGCGACGCGAACGTGACGCCCGCGAGGCCGAGCACCGGAAGCGCGAGCAGCATGCTCGGCGCGCGGCTGATGCGCAGCGCGAAGATGACGACGAGGATCGCGGCGCACGAGAAGAGCGCCTTGATCGCCGCCCACAGCATCTCGGCGAAGACGATGTCGTCGAGCGCGACCGGCGCGTTGAGGATCGAGTCCCACGTCTTCTGCACCGCCATCCGCGAGTACGCCGAGTAGAGGCCCTCGAACGTCGCCGCCAGCGCGCAGCTCGCGGCGACGCTGCCCGACGCGAGGTACTGCACGTACGGCATGTCGGCGACGGTGCCGATCAGCGAGCCGACGCCGTAGCCGAACGCGACGAGCGTGATCAGCGGCTCGGCGATGTTGCCGAGCACGCTCGGGCCGGCGAGCTTCTTCCAGACGAGGAGGTTCCTCATCACGACCGGCCAGAAGCGCGACGTCAGGTGCGGGGCGGCGTACGGTTCGACGAGCATCGGTGTCAGGAATCGTCGCGGATCTGCCGTCCGGTGAGCTTGAGGAAGAGGTCCTCGAGGTTCGCCGGCCGATGCAGATAGCGGATCGAATGGTCGGCGGCGAGCGCGTCGAGCAGCCGCTTCGGCTCGCGCAGGTAGAAGAAGACCGTCTCTCCGCTCGTCTCGACGCGCTCGGCGAGCGCGCCGTGGAGCTTGCCGGCGGCAGCGGCGCCGTCGCCGTAGACCTCGACGACGTCGCTCTCGAGGTGCTCGCCGATCAGGTCGCGCGGGCGGCCCTCGGCGATCTTCCTGCCGTGGTCGAGGACGAGCAGGCGGTCGCAGAGCCGCTCGGCCTCGTCCATGAAGTGCGTCGTGAGGAGGATCGCCTTGCCCTGCTGGAGCAGGTTCTGCAGCCGCTCCCACATGAGGTGGCGCGCCTGCGGGTCGAGGCCGGTGGTCGGCTCGTCGAGGAGCAGGAGGTCGGGATCGTTGATGAGCGCGCGGCCGAGCGAGAGCCGTCGCTTCATGCCGCCCGAGAGCTCGCCCGG
>DASSRF010000411.1:0-6529 GCA_035701945.1 Caldimonas sp.
GGTCGCCGCTCGTGCGCGCGGCACGCTGGAACGCGGGCGCCTCGCGGCGGCAGAGGAGCGAATGGACGGTCGCTGCGCCTTCGACGTCAGCCCCGAGCGCTTTCGCCAGCGCCGGACCGTCGATCGTCATCGTCCGGTTGCAATCGCAGATCAGGGTCGTCTTCGGCACGGGAGGAGGCGTCGGTGGGCGGTTCGGCAGCCGGGACAGCTGCCGCGCTCCGCGCATTATCGGCAGTCATCTCCGGCCCTAGGGCGGCTGGCGGCTCTGCGGCCGCGGCGCCGTCGTCGCGGAAGAGGCCGAGCAGCTCGGACTGGCGCAGCTGCTTCAGCATCTCGAGCGGCAGCGGATCGGGCTTGTTGTAGTCGTCGATGTAGACGTCGAGCCCGTCCATGACGTTGAAGCGCGGGTCGCTGAAGAGCTTCTTCATCGCCGCGTTGCGCACTCCGCTGTCGACTCCCGACGCCATGAACCGCGTGTAGTCGGAATCGCGCGTCAGCGCAGCGACGTCGGCGAGCGTCGGCAGCGGCGGTGCGTCGGCGCTCGGCGCAGGTTCGCTGCGCACGACCTCGGCCGGCGCAGCGGCGGTGTCGGGGGCAGTCGACGCGATCGCAGGCGGAGCGACCGGCGGCGCGACCTCGCGCCGGTCGTCGAGCGGCGACGCGATCCCTGCCTTGCGCCGCGACCAGCGCGCGAGAAAGCCCTCGCGGTCGTCGCTCATCGCCGCTCTCCGGGCGAGACGAACGACTGCGGACGGCGGCGCTTGCGCGGCTCGGGCCGGTACGTCGCGTCGGTGTACGCCTGCAGCCAGGCGGCGACGTCGACCGGCAGCGGCACGTTGTCGACGCGCTCCTGCGCGTCGAGCCAGCGCCCCGCCTCTTCGTACGAGACGCTGACGGTCTCCGGCCAGGCATGCGAAGGATCTTCGTCGTCGACCCGCCAGACGACGAACCAGACCGGCGCTCCCGAGACGAGGTTGAGGTGGTAGCCCTGCGCCTGGTCGCGGAACAGCTCGACGACGAAGCCCGGATGGAGCGTGCGCTGCACCTTGCCGTCGTCGCGCAGCACGCGCGGCGCGCTGCCGAACGCGTCCTCGTCGGGAACGACGTCCACCACGCGAAAGCGCCAGTCCTCGTAGCGGTTCGGCGCGCGCTCGCGCTCGAGGACGACCGCGACGGCGATCGTCGGCCGCGCCGGCGCGCCTGCGGGCTCGCGATCGGCCATCTCAGGTGTCCTTCGAGACGCTGATGGTCGGGAACTTCGACGAGAAGTCCTTGGCGCGCTCGGCGATCCTGACCGCGACGCGGCGGGCGACGCGCTTGTAGATCGCGGCGATCTCGCCGTCGGGATCGCTGACGACCGTCGGCCTGCCGCTGTCGGCCTGGACGCGGATCGAGAGGTTGAGCGGCAGCGCGCCGAGGTAGTCGACCTTGTACTCGACGGCGAGGCGCTTGCCGCCCTCCTCGCCGAAGATGTGCTCGACGCGGCCGCAGCTCTCGCACACGTGCACCGCCATGTTCTCGACGATGCCGAGGATCGGGACGCCGACCTTCTCGAACATGCGGATGCCCTTTCGCGCGTCGAGCAGCGCGATGTCCTGCGGCGTCGTCACGATCACCGCGCCGGTCAGCGGGACGCGCTGCGAGAGCGTCAGCTGGATGTCGCCGGTGCCGGGCGGCAGGTCGACGACGAGGTAGTCGAGCGCCGCCCAGTTGGTCTGCCGCAGCAGCTGCTCGAGCGCCTGCGTGACCATCGGCCCGCGCCAGATCATCGGGTTGTCCTGCTCGACGAGGAAGCCGATCGACATCACCTGGACGCCGTAGTTCTCGAGCGGCTCCATCGACTTGCCGTCGTGCGACTCGGGCCGGCCCTCGATCCCCATCATCATCGGCTGGCTCGGGCCGTAGATGTCGGCGTCGAGGATGCCGACGCTGGCGCCCTCGGCGGCGAGCGCGAGCGCGAGGTTGACCGCGGTCGTGCTCTTGCCGACGCCGCCCTTGCCCGACGCGACCGCGACGATGTTCTTGATGTTGGGCAGCAGCTGGACGCCGCGCTGCACCGCGTGCGCGACGATCTTCGAGGTCACGTTGACGCTGACGTTGGCGACGCCTTCGACGCCGCGCGCGGCGGCGATCAGCGCCTTCCTGATCGCGTCGACCTGCGAGCGCGCCGGATAGCCGAGCTCGACGTCGAAGGCGACGTCGCCGCCCTCGATGCGCAGGTTCCTGAGCTGCTTCGCGCCGACGTAGTCGCGCCCGGTCTCGGGGTCGACGACTGCCTGCAGGGCCTGGAGGAGCGCCGCTTCTTGGATGGCCATTCGAATGCGAGGTCGCGCCTGGGCGCGGAAGGAGGGTTATACAGCGGCGTGCGCCGCGCTCTGTCCGCGCGGGGACGCACGGCGATCAGTGCGTGGCAGTCGCCGTGCCGCCGCGCTCGTCGAGCAGCGCCGTCAGCTCCTCGAAGACGACCGGCTTGACGAGGTGGGCGTCGAAGCCGGCCTCCTTCGAGCGCTGGCGGTCCTCGTCCTGGCCCCAGCCGGTGATCGCGATGATCGGGATCTCGCGCGCCCACGCCTCGACGCGCAGCCGCTTGCAGACCTCGTAGCCGTTCAGGCCCGGCAGGCCGAGGTCGAGCAGGACCGCGTCGGGGCGCAGCGCGTCGGCCCGAGTCAGCGCCTCCGGGCCGTCGTGGGCGACGTGCGTCTCGTGGCCGGCGAGCGCGAGCAGCAGCGCCAGGCTTTCCGCGCTGTCGCCGTTGTCGTCGACGACGAGCATCCGCTTCTTCTGCGCCCGCGCCGCGTCGGCGGCGTCGGGCGCGGCGCCGGCAGCGGCCGTCTGCACCGCAGCGAGCGGCAGCGTGACGACGAACTCGCTGCCGTGGCCGAGCCCGGCGCTTCGCGCGACGACGCTGCCGCCGTGCATCTCGACGAGTCGGCGCACGAGCGTCAGGCCGATGCCGAGGCCGCCGTGCGCGCGCTCGAACGATTCGTCGACCTGCGAGAACATCTCGAAGACGCGCTCGAGATCGCCGGCGGCGATGCCGATGCCGTCGTCGCGCACGGTCACGACCGCGTCGCCGTCGCGCACCTTCGCCTCGACGGTGACGCGGCCGCCGTCGGGCGTGAACTTGCAGGCGTTGCCGATCAGGTTCGAGAACACCTGCGACAGCCGCGCGCGGTCGGCGTTCAGCCTCACCGCGATCTCCGGAACGTCGACCTCGACGACGTGGCCGGCGCGCTCGGCGGCGGGCCGGCACGCCTCGACGGCGTGGGCGATGACCGCGGCGAGGTCGGTCGGCTCGAGCCGCAGCGTCAGCTTGTCGAGGCTGATCCGGCTGACGTCGAGGAGGTCGTCGATCAGCCGCACGAGATGGCCGAGCTGGCGCTCCATCACCGCGCTCGCGCGCTCGAACAGCTCGGCGTCGTCGCGGCTGCGCTGGACGATCGCGAGCGAGTTGCGCAGCGGCGCGAGCGGGTTGCGCAGCTCGTGCGCGAGCGTCGCGAGGAACTCGTCCTTGCGGCGGTCGGCGCGCTCGAGCGCCTCGACCGCGTGCCTCTGCTCGGTGACGTCGCCGACGACGCCGAGCATCCGCTCGTGGCCGTCGGGCGTGCGCAGGACGCGGCCGCGCGACGACAGCCAGCGCACCTCGCCGTCGGCGCGGACGATGCGGTACTCGTTGGCGAAGACGCCCGTCTCCCAGGCGCGCTCGATCGCGCGCTCGCGCCGCTCGCGGTCGTCGGGATGGACGTACTTGCGGAAGAGATCGACGCCGATCGGCTCGTCGCCGCCGACGCCGAACAGCTTTCTCGTCTGCGCGCTCCAGGTCATCGTCCCGGTCGCGCGGTCCCACTCCCAGTCGCCGTAGTGCGCGGCTTCCATCGCCAGCCGCCGGCGCGCCTCGTTCTCGGCGAGCTCGCGGTCGAGGCGGTGCCGCTCGGTGACGTCGATCGCGTTCGTCACCAGCATCCGGCGGCCGGCGGCGTCGCGGCCGATCGGCGCGGTGACGAAGTGCCAGACCCGGGTCTCGCCCGCTTTCGTGCGGATCTCGCGCTCGCCGCTGTCGACCGCGGCCTCGAGGTCGAAGAGCGACGCGATCAGCGCCGCCATCTCCGGCCCGCGATCGCCGTAGGCGAGGCGCGTCCACTCCGGAATCGTCGCCAGCTCGGCCGCGCTCCAGCCGCTGATCCCGGTCCACGCCGCGTTGATGAGGAGGACCTCGCCGTCCTCGGCGTAGACCATGGTCGGGATCGCCATGTCGGTGACGACGCGCGACAACCGCTCCTGCGCCTCGCCGAGCGCACGCTCGCTCGCCTTCCTCGCGCTGATGTCGCGAAAGACGAGGACGCAGCCGCGCATGACGCCGTCGCGGTCGCGGATCGGCGCCGCGCTGTCGTCGATCGGCACTTCGCTGCCGTCCTTGCGGACAAGGATCGTGTGGTTGGCCAGGCCGACGACGGCGCCTTCGCGGAGCGCCCGCTCGACCGGGCTGGCGACGCGCTCGCGCGTCTCCTCGTTGACGATGTCGAAGACGACGTCGAGCGGCCTGCCCTCGGCGTCGGCGGCGCTCCAGCCGGTGAGCGACTCGGCGACCGGATTGAGGTCGACGACGCGCCCCTCGGCGTCGGTCGTGATGACGGCGTCGCCGATGCTCGCGAGCGTCGTTTGCAGCCGCTCGCGCTGCTCGACGATCGTCCGCTCGTTGCGCTCGCGGCCGCGCAGGTGCTTCGCGAGCAGGAGCGAGAAGCCGACCAGCGCGGCGATCGCGGCAAGGCCGGAGATCGCCTCGCCTGCGATCGCGGCGCGGTACTTCTGCCTCGCCGCGGCCTCGCGCTCGGCGAGCTTTCGGCTCTCGTGCGCGGCCATGTCGGCCGCGGTCTTGCGCAGCGCCCGCATCTCGGCTTCGCCGGCGCCGAGGAGGATCACGTCGCGCGTCGCGTCGAAGCCGTTGCGGTCGCGCAGCGCGATCGTCATCTCGAGCTCGCCGAGCCTGGCACCGACCTGCTGGCGCATGTCGGCCATCAGGCGGCGCTGCACCGGGTCGGGCTCGGTCAGCTCCTGCAGCGCATCCATCTGGCGATGGATCGACGCGACCGCTGCGCGGTACGGCGCCAGGTATTCGCCGCGCCCGGTGATCACGTAGCCGCGCTGCCCGGTCTCGGCGTCGACCGCGAGCGAGAGCACGTTGTCGAGCGCGAGCAGCAGCTCGCTGCTGCGGACGACCGCCGCCGACTCGTCGCGCAGCTGCCGCGTGTGGTAGACCGAGAGGACGAAGTTGGCGACGAGCAGCGCCGAACCGATGGCGACTGCGGCCAGCACGGCAGCGCCCACTCTCCTGACCATCGTCTCAGTCTCCCCGCGGGCGCCGTCCGGGCGCGCACCGCGGGCCCGATTCTCGCAGAGCAATCCCTAGAATCGAAGGTTTGCCACCCGACTCCGCGATGCCCCGCAAGCTCTTCGTCACGACCGCGCTGCCGTACGCCAACGCGCCGTTCCACCTCGGCCACCTGATGGAGTACATCCAGGCCGACATCTGGGTCCGCTTCCAGCGCATGCGCGGCAACGAGGTCCACTTCGTCTGCGCCGACGACGCCCACGGCGCGCCGATCATGATCGCCGCCGACAAGGCGGGCAAGACGCCGAAGGAGTTCGTCGCCGAGATCGCCGCCACGAGGAAGCCGACGCTCGACGGCTTCGGCATCTCGTTCGACAACTGGCATTCGACCGACGGCGTCGAGAACCACGAGCTCGCGCGCGACATCTACCTCCAGCTGAGGAAGGAAGGCCTGATCGCGGTCAAGACGGTCGAGCAGTTCTTCGACCCGGTGAAGTCGATGTTCCTGCCCGACCGCTACATCAAGGGCGAGTGCCCGGTGTGCGGCGCCAAGGACCAGTACGGCGACAGCTGCGAGAACTGCGGCTCGGTCTACGCCGCGACGGCGCTCAAGAACCCGACCTCGACGCTGACCGGCGCGGCGCCCGTGCTTCGCTCGAGCGAGCACTACTTCTTCCAGCTCTCGTCGCAGCGCTGCCTCGAGTTCCTGAAGAAGTGGACGCGCGAGCCCGGGCGGCTGCAGCCCGAGGTGCTCAACAAGATCAGCGAGTGGTTCAAGGTCGACGAGCACGGCCACGGCGGGCTCGCCGACTGGGACATCAGCCGCGACGCGCCGTACTTCGGGATCGAGATCCCCGACGCGCCGGGCAAGTACTTCTACGTCTGGCTCGACGCGCCGGTCGGCTACCTCGCGTCGCTGAAGAACTACTTCGACAAGGGTGGAGCGCGGGCGAACGGCGAGCCGCGCACGTTCGACGAGTTCATGGCCGACCCCGAGGTCGAGCAGATCCACTTCATCGGCAAGGACATCGCCTACTTCCACACGCTGTTCTGGCCGGCGATGCTGCACTTCAGCCACCGCAAGGTCCCCGACCGCGTCTACGTGCACGGCTGGATCACCGTCAGCGGCGAGAAGATGAGCAAGAGCCGCGGCACCGGCATCTCGCCGACGCGCTACCTCGAGGTCGGCATGAACGCCGA
>DASSRF010000412.1:0-4305 GCA_035701945.1 Caldimonas sp.
GAGGAAGGCGACGGCGGCTCGACGCGCGTCGTTCTCGCCGACGGCAGCGCGGTCGACGCCGACGCGGTGCTGTACGCGACCGGCCGCGCGCCCAACACGGCCGGGCTCGGCCTCGAAGCAGCCGGCGTCGCCCTCGACGTCAACGGCGCCGTGGTCGTCGACGACCGCTACTGCACCAACGTGCCGAGCATCTACGCGGTCGGCGACGTCATCGACCGCATCCAGCTGACGCCCGTCGCGCTCGCCGAGGCGATGGCGCTCGTCGACGACCTCTTCGGCGGCGACGGTCGCCGGGTCGACTACCTGCACATTCCGACCGCCGTCTTCACGCATCCGAACGTCGGCACGATCGGTCTTTCCGAAGAGGCGGCGCGCGGGATGTTCGAGCGCATCCGCGTCTATCGCTCCGAGTTCAGGCCGCTGCGGCACACGCTCTCGCGCAGCACCGAGCGGACGCTGATGAAGCTCGTCGTCGACGACGCCAACGACAAGGTCGTCGGCCTGCACATGGTCGGCGCCGACGCCGGCGAGACGATCCAGGGCTTCGCAGTCGCGATGAAGGCCGGTGCCACGAAGGCGACGTTCGACGCCACGCTCGGCATTCACCCGACCGCCGCCGAGGAGTTCGTGACGATGCGCGAACCGGTGGCATGATCGCAAGCCGTCCTCTTCGTCCCGCCATGAAGCCCCTCGTGACGCCCCCGACGCTGCGCGCCGCGCTCGCCGCCGCGCTTTGCGCGCTCGCCGCCGGCGCAGTCGCCGCCGACAAGGCGAAGCCGGCGGCCAAGCCCGATGCGATCCTGACCCCGGCGCAGCTGAAGGACTGCCTCGAGAAGCAGCAGCGGCGCGACCGGGCGACCGACGCGGCGGTGAAGACCAAGGGCGAGATCGCCGCCGAGAAGGCGGCGATCGACAAGAGCGGCGCCGAGCTGAGCGAGGCGGTGGCGACGCTCGACAAGACGAGCGAGGACGCAGTCAACGCCTACAACGCCAGGGTCGACGAGCGCAACAAGCAGATCGAGGCGTACGAGGCCAAGGTCGCCGCGTACAACAAGGACGCCGACGGCGTCCGCGCGCTGAGCGACGAGTACGCGAAGTCGTGCGCCAACCGCCGCTACGACGATCGCGATCTCGCCGACATCCAGCGCAAGAAATGACCAACCCGCTGCTCGCGCCGTGGACGGCGCCGTTCGGCCTGCCGCCGTTCGCCGCGGTGCGCCCGGAGCACTTCGCTCCCGCGTTCGCCGAAGCGATGGCGAGGCATCTCGCCGAGATCGAAGAGATCGCCGCCGCCGCCGACGCCCCGACGTTCGAGAACACGATCGCCCGGCTCGACCGCTCGGGCCGCGACCTCGTGCGCATCGAAGCGCTCTTCCACAACCTGACGTCGAGCGAGACCTCGCCCGCGCTGCAGGAAGTGGAGCGCGCGATCGCGCCGCGGCTCGCCGCGCACGAAAGCCGCGTCCGCACCCACGCGGGTCTGTTCGCGCGCATCGACGAGCTGCATGCACGCCGCGATGCGCTCGGCCTCGACGGCGAGCAGAAGCGCGTCCTCGAGCGATTCCACCTCGACTCGGTGCGCGCCGGCGCGAGGCTGGCGCCAGCGGCGCAGGCGCGCCACGCCGAGATCGTGCGCCGCCTCGCCGAGCTGATGACGCGCTTCGGCCAGAACGTGCTCGCCGACGAGAGCGCGTTCCGGCTCGTCCTGAGGAGCGACGCCGACCTCGCCGGGCTGCCCGAGTTCGTCCGCGCGGCGGCTCGGCAGGCGGCGCTCGAGCGCGGCGTCGCCGACGGCGCGGTGATCACGCTGTCGCGCTCGCTGATCGTTCCGTTCCTCACCTTCTCCGAGCGCCGCGATCTGCGCGAGGCGGCGTGGCGGGCGTGGACCTCGCGCGGCGAGCATGCCGGCGCGAGCGACAACCGCGCCGTCGCCGCCGAGATCCTGCAGCTGCGGCTCGAGCAGGCGCGGCTGCACGGCCATGCGAGCTACGCCGATTTCGCGCTCGCCGACACGATGGCGCAGAGCCAGCGCGCGGTGGGCGCGCTCCTCGAGCAGGTCTGGCGGCCGGCGTTCGCCCGCGCCGACGACGAACGCGAGGCGCTCGCCGCGCTCGCGCTCTCGCGCGGCGAGAGCGCGACGATCGAGCCGTGGGACTGGCGCTTCTACGCCGAGCAGGTGCGCCGCGTCCGCTTCGCGCTCGACGACGCCGAAGTCAAGCCGTACTTCGCGCTCGAGGCGATGGTCGGCGCGGCGTTCGACTGCGCGAATCGGCTGTTCGGCATCTCGTTCGTCGAGCGCCGCGACATCGTCGCCTACCACCCCGACGTCCGCGTCTACGAGGTGCACGCCGCGTCGGGGCCGATCGGCGTCTTCCTGCACGACAACTTCGCGCGTCCGAGCAAGCGCAGCGGCGCGTGGATGAGCGAGTACCGGGCGCAGTCGAGGAACGGCGGCGACGGCGAAGCGCGGGTGCTGCCGATCATCGTCAACAACAACAACTTCGCCAAGGCCGCTGCGGGCGAGCCGACGCTGCTCAGCTTCGACGATGCGCGCACGCTGTTCCACGAGTTCGGCCACGGCCTGCACGGGCTGCTCTCGAACGTGCGCTACGAGCGGCTCGCCGGGACCAGCGTGCTGCGCGACTTCGTCGAGCTGCCGTCGCAGCTGTTCGAGCACTGGCTCGACGAGCCGGCGGTGCTGAAGCGCCACGCCCGCCACCACCGCACCGGCGAGCCGATCCCCGACGCGCTGATCGAGAAGCTGCGGCGCGCGCGCCACTTCAACCAGGGCTACGAGACGCTGCGCTACACCGCGTCGGCGATGGTCGACATGGCGGTGCACGCGCGGACCTCGAGCGCGCCGATCGACGTCGTCGAGTTCGAGCGCGCCGAGCTCGCCCGCATCGCGCTGCCGCACGGAGTCGGCGTCAACCACCGGCTGGTCCACTTCCAGCACCTGTTCTCGGGCGGCTACGCCGCGGGCTACTACGTCTATCTCTGGGCCGAGGTGCTCGACGCCGACGGCTACGACGCGTTCGTCGAGGCCGGCGATCCGTTCGACGCGGCGGTCGCTCGCCGCGCCGCGCGCTTCATCTACTCGGCCGGCAACTCGATCGAGCCCGCCGCCGCGTACCGCGCGTTCCGCGGCCGCGACGCGGTCGTCGAGCCGATGCTGCGCGAGCGCGGCCTGCTCGAACCCGTCGCGACCTGAGCGGTCGCTATTCGCCGGCCGAGTGCTCGGCCTCCGCGGCGGCGGTCGCCGACGCGCGGTGGTCGGCGAGCCTCGGGAAGAGGCGCTGCAGCGCGGCGACGAAGACCGCGAAGTCGATCGGCTTGGTCCAGTAGTCGACGAAGCCGCTCGCGAGGCCGCGGTCGATGTCCTCCTGCATCGCGTTGGCCGACAGCGCGACGCACGGGATCGCGTGCGTGCGCGCGTCGGCGCGCAGGCGCCGCAGCACCTCGTAGCCGTCGAAGTCGGGCAGCTGCAGGTCGACGAGGACGAGGTCGGGCAGCAAGGCAGCGGCGCGCTCGACGCCGGCGGCGCCGCTCGCCTCCGACGCCATCGCGAGGCCGCCGATGCTCTTCACGAGCTCCTCGACGAGGAGGACGTTGACCTGGTTGTCCTCGATGTAGAGGATCGTTGCGACCTCGCCGACGCGGAGGCGGTGCTCGCCGCCGAGCTCGACCGGGGGCGTCGCTCGCCGCCTCGACCCCGCGTCCTGCGCAGCCGCGCTCGCCGCAGCGAGCGCGATCCGGAACGCCGTTCCCTTGCCGGGCTGGCTCTCGACGTCGATGCGGCCGCCCATGCCGTCGACGAGCGTCTTCACGATCGTCAGGCCGATGCCGGTGCCTTCGATGCCTTCGTGCTCGACGCCGAAGCGGTTGAACGGCTCGAACAGCCGCGCGAGCTGCTCGGTGTCGAGGCCGCGGCCGGTGTCGCGCACCGTCAGCGTCGCCTCGCTGCCGTCCGAGCCCGCGTCGACGACGACGCTGCCGCCCGGCCGGTTGTACTTGATCGCGTTCGACAGCAGGTTGATGAGCACCTGGCGCAGCCGCGTCGGGTCGGCGCTCGCGAAGCCTTCGACGCGGCCGATCGCGAGATCGACGTCGAGCTGGACCGCGAGCGAGTGCACCAGCGGCAACGACTGGCGGACGAGCTCGCCGAGGTCGACCGGCTGCAGCCGCAGGCGGATCTCGCCCGACTCGAGCCCGGAGAGGTCGAGGACGTCGTTGATCAGCGAGAGCAGGTGGTCGCCGGCGTCGCGGATGTGCTCGAGCTTGGCGAGCTGCTCGGCCTGGCCCGAC
>DASSRF010000413.1:0-4362 GCA_035701945.1 Caldimonas sp.
GCGCGCAGCGGCGCCGACGCGGCGGCGCCGCGGACGCCGCTCGCCGCCGCGCTCGCGCCCGTCGTCGGCAACGGAACGCGCGCGACCGGCACCGCATCGCCGCGCGGGCTTTCGGCTGCGAGCAGCAGGTTGACGTGGCCCGACGCGTCGCGAGCGGCGAGGACGTGCGGCGCGTCGATCGCGACGCTCTGCAGGCGAACGAGCCGCTCGAGCGGCCGCAGCTCGTCGATCTTCACCTGCACGTTGCCGACCTTGAGCAGCTCGTGCGCGGCGGCGTCGACGACTTCGATGTCGCGCGCGCCGACCGTGCCCGCGACCTTGACCGAGAGCTTGGGCCGCTGCTCGAACGCGACGACGACGTCGGCGTTCAGCGTCGCCGCACGCGGCCGCGCCGGCAGTCCGCCCGGCAGGTAGCCGAGGTACGGCTGGACGGTGAAGCCGTCGATCTTCAGGTGCAGCTCGCCGTTGCCGCGCTCGGCGAACGGCGTCGCCTGGCCGGCGGTGTCGAAGCGGCTGTCGTCGAGCGTGAAGGCAAGGTGCGGCTCGACGCGGATCTCGCGCTCCGAAGGCAGCGAGCTGAGGAACGGAACGCCGAGGGCGAGTCCGCGCAGGCGGTGCGTCGTCGCGAGCGGCCGGTCGACGAAATCGGCGGCGCCGTCGCGGACGACGATGTTGTGGACGGCGTAGCGCGCCGGCGGCTTGCCGGCGCTCGCCGCCAGGAACGCTGCGATGTGCTCGAGGACGTCGTCGACGTCGTAGCGGCCGTCGGCGATGCGGGCGACGCGCAGCGTCGGCGCGTCGACCTCCAGCGCGTCGACGATCGGGGCGAGGCGGACGAGCGACGTGATCGCGACGTCGGCGTGGATGCGCTTCGCCTCGAAGAGCGGCGGCGCGCCGGCCGCCGGCCCGGCGAGCGCGGCGTCCTCGATCGTCAGCTCGAGCGTCCACGGCCGGAACGTGACGCGGCCGAGCGTCAGCTCGCGGCCGAGCGCGTTCTTCGCCGCGTCCTTCGCCTGCGCAGCGACGATCGGCGGCATGTAGAACCACGCCGCGCTCCACAGCAATGCGAGCACGAGCACCGCGATCGACAGCCGCAGCCACGTCGAGCGGCTGCCGAAGCGGCGGGTGCGTGCGGTCGGCTCCATCGGCGCGATTCTGCGCGTCGGAGCCTTCCTACGTCGCCCCCGCGCGACGTCCGGCAACACCCAATGTGCGGGAACGCTGGCGCGCTCGGCCGCGCGGCGCTACGCTTGCCCGCGCGATGGAGGAAGACACCGCTGCACGGATCCGCGAGCTCGAGGCTCGCCTGGTCGCGCACGGCCTGGTGTTGAAGGCGATCGCGCGCCTGCTCTCGCCGGCGACGATCGCCGAGCTCAAGGCCGCGGCGCAGGGCATCGACGACGAAGGCATGCAGGAGGCCAATCCCAACCTGCACCTGCGCCTCGTCGCCGAGGAGATGTGGAGCATCCTCGAGATGGTCGGCTGAGCGTCACGCTCAGCTCGTGTCGGTGCGCGCCTGCTCGGTCGCGAGGAGCTGCCAGGCCGCGATGAACATCGCCGCGATCAGCGGCCCGATGACGAAGCCGTTGATGCCGATCACGGCGAGGCCGCCGAGCGTCGAGACGAGGATCACGTAGTCGGGGAGCCGGGTGTCCTTGCCGACCAGGATCGGCCGCAGCAGGTTGTCGACCAGGCTGATGACGAAGGTACCGAAGAGGATCAGCGCGATGCCCTGCCAGACCTGGCCGACGACGAGCAGGTAGACGCCGACCGGCGCCCAGATCAGCGCAGCGCCGACGGCCGGCAGCAGCGAGAGAAATCCCATCACGACCGCCCACAGGATCGGGGCGTGGACGCCGAGCGCCCAGAACGCAAGGCCGCCGAGAGTGCCCTGTGCCGCGGCCATGAGGACGTTGCCTTTCACGGTCGCGCGCACGACGGTCGTGAAGCGCTCGATCAGCCGCGCCTTCGCGACCGGCTCGAGCGGGATCGCGGCGCGGATCTCGCGCCCGATCTCGGTGCCGTCGCGCAGCAGGAAGAAGAGCAGGTACATCGCGATCGCGAAGGCGACGATCACGTCGAGCGCGTCCTGGCCGAAATCGAGCGCGCGCGCGGTGATCGCCTGGCCGCGCTGGGTGATCGCGGCCGTGAGCTTGGCCTGCACGGTCGCGAGGTCGTCGACGCCGAGCCATGCGAGGAGCTCGGTCGCCCACGCCGGCAGCGCCGCGACGAAGTGCGAGAAGTAGCTGCCGACGTCGATCTGCCCGCTCTTGATCCGGTGGTACATCCCGGCCGCCTCGCGCACGAGCGAGATCGAGATCAGGGTGACCGGCAGGATGACGAGGACGAGGATGATGCCGACCGTCGCCAGCGCGGCGACGTTGCGCCGCCCGCCCATGCGCGCGAGCAGCTGCAGATAGAGCGGCTCGAAGAGCAACGCCAGCACTGCGCCCCAGAAGACGCCGCCGTAGAACGGCCAGACGACCCACGCGAACGCGACCGTCAGGACGACGAGCAGGACCAGGAAGGCGTTGCGATCGAAGTCAGCGCGCTCGGTGGCCGGATTCGGTCGTTTCATGGCAGGCCGAGCGCGGCTCGGCGGGGTTGCGGGCGCTGCATCGTATCGGTTGCGCGCCCCCTCACCCGCCCGATCCCGGCTCGGCCTCCTTGCGGTGCATCTGCGCGAGCACCGACGCCGGTGTGACGTTCGCGACCGCCGCCTGCAGCTTGTTCTTCCAGCCGGCGACGACGTCGCCCTCGCCGTCCATCATCGCCTTGAAGCCGACCTTGGCGACGTCGGCGGGGTCGTCCTTCTTGCCGGAGCCGATCCTGGTGTCGAGCATGTCGGCGCGCGCGAAGAACTCGGTGTCGGTCGCTCCCGGCATCAGCACGGTGACGGTGACGCCGCTGTCCTTCAGCTCGTTGCGCAGCGCGAACGAGAACGAGTCGACGAACGCCTTCGTCGCGTTGTAGACGGCGTTGAAGGTTCCCGGCATGAAGCCGGCGATCGAGCCGGTGAAGAGGATCCGGCCGCCGCCGCGCGCGCGCATCTGCCGGCCGATGCGGTGGACGAGGTCGACCGTGCCGGTGACGTTGGTCTCGATGACGTGGCGGATGTCGGCGAAGTCCTGGTCGAGGAACGCATGGCCGAGGCCGTGGCCGGCGTTGGCGAGCAGCGCGTCGACGTCGCGGCCGTTCGCCGCCGCGACGATGCGATCGACGCCGTCGGGTGTCGCGAGGTCGACCTCGATCGCTTCGACGTCGACGCCGAAGCCGCGGAAGTCTTCGGCGGCGTCGGCGATCTCGGGCCGGTCGGCGGCGACGAGCAGGTCGTAGCCGTGCCGCGCGCACTCGCGCGCGAGATGAAAGCCGATTCCGGACGACGCGCCGGTGACGATGGCGAGGGGACGTTCGGCAGAAGCCATGGCGATGCTCCGATGCGGTGAGATCCGCGTGGTCGGCAATGCCCGTGCCGCGCGGCGCGATCGGAGCCGGCGTTCGCTGCTCGACCAATCGAGCGTCAGTGGATGGCCGCGGCGCGGCCGGCGCGCGTGCCGTGGAAGAACGCTTCCTCGAACACCGAATACGACGACAGGTCGGCGTGCGCGAAGTGGACGCGGCGTTGCGGCGCTGCGAGCGCGGCGAGCGCCGCGCTGCTGCGAACGCCCGGCGCCGGGATCGACATCGCGTGGCCGTAGCGCATCAGGTCGACGCGCCGCACCTTCGCCGCGAGGTCGGGATGCGCGACGGCGAGCTCGGCGACGACGCGCGCCGCGCACGTCCGCCAGTCCTCGGCGAGCAGCCGTCGCCGCTCGCCGCGCAGCGCCTCGGCGTCGGCGCTGCCGTAGGCGAAATACGCGGTCAGCACGGTCGGCCCCGCGAACGGGCGCGTGCTCTGGTGCATCGCGTCGACGTAGCCGAGCCCGCTCGATCCATAGAAGACGTTGTCCCACGACGGCGGCGCGCCGGGACGGTCGTCGAGCGCGGCGTCGAGATGCAGGTTGGCGACCAGCCACGGCGCGTGGCGAGCGTTCTCGGCGGCGTCGCGCAGCGCCTGCGGCGGCGAAGCGAGCAGGCGCGCCGCGACGAAGAGCGGCGTCGCGACGACCACGCTGCGCGCGATCCAGCGCTCGCGCTCGGCGGTCGTTGCGTTCCAGGCGTCGACGGTCACCGCGTCGCGGCCGTCTTCGACGCCGACGACGACGCGTCCTCGATGCAGCCGCTCGCCGAGAGGCGCAGCGAGGCGCTCGGCGAGCCACGCGTTGCCCTCGGGCCAGGTGAGGACCCCCGTCTCGCCGACGTCGCCGCGCGCGTCGTCTCCGGGCGCGCGAAAGCCGTGCCGGCTCGCGAAGTAGTGCAGCC
>DASSRF010000414.1:0-6058 GCA_035701945.1 Caldimonas sp.
CGTTCGTGCGTCGTCGACGCTTGCGCTCAGGCGGCCGGGGCCGACGCCTTCTTCGAGCTCTTCTTGGCGTGGGTCGTCTTCGTCGTCTTGTGCGACTTCGACGCCTTGTGCGTCGTCGACGACGACGACTCGGTCGCCATCGGCTTGGTGGCCGCGGGGGCCGAAGCTGCCTGGGCGAACGCGCCGACGCTGACGGCCGAAGCGATGATCGCGGCGAGGAGGGTCTTCATGGAGTTCCTTGGGAGTTTGAGGTGAGAGCCGAACGCTCGCGAGGACAACGCCGCCGCCGCGGCGACGGTTGACACGTTTCGCGCGCTCCTGCTGACGCGCTCTTCGTCGCTTCGCTGCCGCTACTCGAACTTCGACTCGCGCAACCACTTGGTCGCGACCCACTTCTCGCCCGCGGTGACCGGCGCGCCGCCGTGGAGCGTGCGCGTCGAGGGGTGCGGACGGTCGTAGCTGAAGAAGACCGCGTTGCCGCGGACCGGCGCGACGTCGAGGCCGATGTCGGGAAAGACCGTCGCTCCGCCCGCTTCGGGCGTGTTGAGATAGCACACGATCGACGCGACGCGCTGGCCGCCGCGCTTGAGGATCGTCGGCGTTCCCGGCTCGGCGGGATCGAAGTAGTCGTAGTGCGGGCGGTACTCGGCGCCCGGCCGGTAGCGCAGGACCTGGAGGCCCTCGCCGTTCTCGACCGGCCACTGGAGGAGCGCGGCGAGGCGCTCCTCGAGCCGCGCGCAGACCGGGAACTCGGCGGGCTTGAAGAACATGCCGTCGCTCGTCCGCGCCGCGTTGACGGCGCTGCCGCCGGTCGCGGTCTCGACCGTCTCGGATCGCGTCAGCCGCGAGCGCGCGAGCTCGATCAGCTCGCCGCACTCTTCGGCCGAGAGCAGGTCGGCGACGACGACGATGCGCGGCGACTGCATCGCCATGACGACGCGGACCTCGCGGTCGCCGGCGTGCAGCGTCGGCTGGCCGGCAGCGAGCGTGTCGCCCGGCAGCGGCCGCGCCGGGCCGTTGGCGGCATCGTCGGGCGGCGCGCCGCCACCGTTGTTCCCCGCGAGATGCTCGCGCATCGTCGTCTCGAGCGCGTCGAGCGCGACCGTCTCGTCCCAGCCGCTCGCCTTCATCGCGTCGAGGACGACGTCGGGCGGATGGCCGGCGGCCGCCTGCGCGACGATCCAGCGGCGCAGCTCGGCGGTGATCGGCTGGTGTGCCATGCGGCCGATTCTGCCGGAGCGTCGCGCTCGCTCGCGGCGTGCGGTCATGCGCTCGCGACGAGAGCGCGCAACGTTACCGAAAGTCACGGCTGCGGCTGACGAGGCCCTTCAGGAGCGGCGAGTGGTCGATCAGCCGCGACGCGACGAGGTGCATCACCGCCGCGTCGCCCTCGCCTTCGCGCTGCCACTGGCCGTAGACGGTGAGGAGCGTCGCGCCGAGCAAGGGCTTTCGCTGCGCGTCGGCGACGCGCGGCCAGACGATGACGTTGACCGCGCCGGTCTCGTCCTCGAGCGTGACGAAGACGGTGCCCTTCGCGGTCTCGGGGCGCTGGCGGTGCGTGACGAGGCCGCTCGCGCGCGCCAGCCGGCCGTGCGGGAACGTGCGCAGGCGCGCCGCCGGCTCGACCTTGAAGCGCGCGAGGTGCTCGCGCAGCATCGCGAGCGGGTGGCGGTTCAGCGTCAGGCCGAGCGCGCGGTAGTCGGCGAGCGTCTCCTCGCCTTCGCTCGGCGGCGCGAGCGACACCTGCGGCTCGTGCACGCGCGTCGAGCGCAGCATCTCGGTCGGCCGCGTGTCGATGCCGGCGACCGCCCAGACCGCGTTGTGGCGATGGCCGGTGAGGCTCGCGAGCGCGCCGGCGTCGGCGAGCGCGGCGAGCGCGTGCGCGTCGAGGCGGGCGCGGCGCGCGAGGTCCTCGGGCGACGCGAAGCGCGCTGCGGCGCGCGCCTCGACGATCCTTTTGCCCGCGTCCTCGGCGAGGCCCTTGACGCGGTCGAGGCCGAGCCGGACCGCCTGGCGCAGGCCTTCGCCGAGCGCGCCGACGGCAGCGCCGTGCTTCGGCGGCAGCGGCTCGCCTTCGAGCGTGCTCTGCCAGTCGCTGATCGCGACGTCGACCGGGCGCACCTCGACGCCGTGCTCGCGCGCGTCGCGCACCAGCTGCGCCGGCGCGTAGAAGCCCATCGGCTGCGCGTTCAAGAGACCGCAGAGGAACGCGTCGGCGTGGTGGCACTTGATCCAGCTGCTGACGTACGCGAGCAGCGCGAAGCCGGCGGCGTGGCTCTCGGGGAAGCCGTACTCGCCGAAGCCCTCGATCTGCTTGAAGATGCGCTCGGCGTACTCGTGCGTGTAGCCCTTCTCGACCATGCGGCCGACGAGCCGCTTGTGGAACGGGCTCAAGCCGCCGCGCCGCTTCCACGCCGCCATCGCGCGGCGGAGGGCATCGGCCTCGCCGGCCGAGAAGTCGGCGGCGAGCATCGCGATCTGCATCACCTGCTCCTGGAAGATCGGCACGCCCTTGGTCCGCATCAGCGCGGGCTTGAGCTCGTCGGGGCAGTCGACGTCGTCGTCGGCGAGGTGGCGGTTGTTCAGGTACGGATGCACCATGCCGCCCTGGATCGGCCCCGGCCGCACGATCGCGACCTCGACGACGAGGTCGTAGTAGCAGCGGGGCTTCAGGCGCGGCAGCATGCTCATCTGCGCGCGGCTCTCGATCTGGAAGACGCCGACGGTGTCGGCGCGGCAGATCATGTCGTACGTCGCCGTGTCGCCGTCGGGGATCTCCTGCATCTCGAGCGCGCGGCCGCTGCCGCCGAGCCTGGCGCCGATGTGCGCGAGCGCGCGGCGGATCGCGCTCAGCATGCCGATCGCGAGGATGTCGACCTTGAGCAGGCCGAGCGCGTCGAGGTCGTCCTTGTCCCACTGGATGACGCTGCGGTCGGGCATCGCCGCGTTCTCGACCGGAACGAGCTCGGCCATGCGGCCCTTGGCGATGACGAAGCCGCCGGGGTGCTGCGAGAGGTGGCGCGGGAACGAGATCAGCTGCGACGTGAGCTGCATCCAGAGGCGCACGATCGGCGCTTCGGGATCGAAGCCGCTCTCGCGCAGGCGCTCGTCGGGGATGCCGCGGCCGTCGAACCAGTGCTGTCCCTTCGACACCGCTTCGATCCGCTGCAGGTCGATGCCGAGCGCGCGGCCGGCGTCGCGCAGCGCCGAGCGCGGCCGGTAGCAGACGACGATCGCCGTCAGCGCCGCGCGGTGGCGGCCGTACTTCCTGTAGATGTACTGGATCACCTCCTCGCGGCGCTGGTGCTCGAAGTCGATGTCGATGTCGGGCGGCTCGTTGCGCTCGACGCTGATGAAGCGGCCGAAGAGAAGCGTCGCGCGCCGCGGGTCGACCTCGGTGACGAAGAGGCAGTAGCAGACGAGCGAGTTGGCGGCGCTGCCGCGGCCCTGGCAGAGGATCTTCTGCTCGCGCGCCCAGTGGACGATGTCGGCGACGGTGAGGAAGTACGCCTCGTACTTGAGCTCGGCGATGACGGCGAGCTCGCTTTCGATCGTCGCGCGGTGCTCCGCCGGCAGGCCGTGCGGAAAGCGCTTCGGGATGCCGGCCTCGACGAGCTTCCTCAGGTGCGACGCCGGCGTCTCGCCGGCGGGCACGATCTCCTCGGGGTACTCGTAGCGCAGCTCGGCGAGCGAGAAGCTGCAGCGGCCGGCGAGCACCATCGTCTGCTCGAGCCACTCGCGCTGGTAGAGCGCCGCGAGCCGGCCGCGCGAGCGCAGGTGCTGCTCGGCGTTGGGCTCGAGCGCGAAGCCGCACTCGGCGACGGGCTTGGCGAGGCGCGTCGCGGTGAGCGTGTCCTGCAGGGGCTTCCTCGAGCGGACGTGCATCAGCACGTCGCCGGCGGCGACGATCGGCAGGGTCGTGTACTGCGCGACGCGGACGACGGTGTCGACGAGGTCGTCGTCGCCGGCGCGGTGCAGGAGCTCGATCGCGATCGCGGCGCGGTCCTGGAACCACGTCCTGAGCCACATCGCGTGCGCGAAGACGTCCTCGAACGGCTGCGACGCCGACGGCACGAGCAGCGCGAGGCACTCGGGCAGGCCGGCGAGCATCGGCGCGTTCGGCACCTTGCCCTCGACGTCGCCGGGATGCGCGAGGTAGCTGCCCTTTTCGGCGCGGCGGCGCGCGACGGTGATCCAGTGCGCGAGGTTGCCGTAGCCGCGGCGCGTCTGCGCGAGCAGCACGAGGCGCGCGTGCGGCGCGCCGCTGCCGCCGGGCAGCGTCAGCCGCATCTCGCTGCCGACGACGAGGTGCAGCTGCTGCGCCTTGGCCTCGATGTGCGCGCGGACGACGCCGGCGAGCGAGCACTCGTCGGTGATCGCGAGCGCGCCGTAGCCGAGCGCGGAAGCGCGCTCGACGAGCTCCTCCGGGTGCGACGCGCCGGTCAGGAAGCTGAAGTTGCTCTTGCAGTGGAGCTCGGCGTAGCGCGGTAGCACGGGAACTGGGGCTCGCGGGCGCGGAGCGTGGCGGCGGCGTCGTTGTCGTCGGCGTCGTCGTCGCTGCCGCCGGCAGCGCCGCTGCCACGCCGGCCGCGGAGGTTGTCGTTGTCGTTGTCGTTGTCGTTGTCGTCGAGCGTCCACATCAGGCCGTCGAGCGGGCTCGCCGTCCCCGCCGCGGCGGACTTGAGGACGTGCGTGTAGATCATCGTCGTGCTCACGTCGGCGTGGCCGAGCAGCTGCTGCACGGTGCGGATGTCGGTGCCCGCCTGCAGCAGGTGGGTCGCGAACGAGTGGCGCAGCGTGTGCACCGTCGCCGGCTTGGCGATGCGGGCGGCGACGACGGCGGCGCGCAGGTCGCGCTGCAGGCGCTTCTCGTGGAGATGGTGGCGGTGGACGGCGTCGCTGCTGCCGCTGCTGCTGCTGCGCGGGTCGCTGCTCAGCGTCGGCGCGGGGAAGACCCAGAACCACGACCAGCTCTCGGCGGCCCGCCTGTACTTGGCGGCGAGCGCGTGCGGCAGGTGGACGCCGCTGCGGCCGCGGTCGCGGTCTTCCTGCCAGAGGGCATGCGCGTGGCGGAGCTGCGCGCGCAACGGGCCGTCGAGCGCGCGCGGCAGCATGACGACGCGGTCCTTGCCGCCCTTGCCGTCGCGCACGATGATCACCTGGCGGACGAGGTCGACGTCCTTGACGCGCAAGCGGACGCCTTCGAGCAGGCGCATGCCGGTTCCGTAGAGCAGGCGCGCGAGCAGGCCCGTGACGCCATCGCCCATGCGCGCGAGCAGCGCCTGCACCTCGAGCTGCGTGAGGACGACCGGAATGCGCCGGTGCGGCACCGGCCGGCCGAGCTCCTGCAGCCACGGCATGTCGACGCCGAGCACCTCGCGGTAGAGAAAGAGCAGCGCGCTGAGCGCCTGCCGGTGCGTCGCCGCAGCGACGCGGCGCTCGTTGGCGAGCATGCTCAGGAACGCCTGCACCTCCGCCGCGCCCATCGTGCGCGGATGCCGATGGCCCGCCCAGCGCAGGTAGTGGCGCACCCAGAAGACGTACGCGTCCTCGGTGCGCAGGCTGTAGTGCATGTAGCGCAGGCGCTCGCGCAGCGCGCCGAGGAGCGAGAGGCCGGGCTGCGGCTGCGCCTCACCCGGCCGGCGCGCCCGTCCGCTTTCAGAGCTCTGCGCACCGTCGTCTTCGTCCACTTACGCCCCTGTTCGTATACTGTATGTTCGTACAGTATCGAGCGCGATCTCCCCTGTCAATCACCCCCGCCGACCCCCCACCGCCCGTCCACTTTCAGGCTGAGATCGGACCGCGAAAGCAGACACTCGCATGTCGTCGATATCACGTTAGGTAACACCAGGCGGCAACGGAAACGCAGGAAGGCCAGCCACCATCTATGAAACTGAGAGCTACTTGGCTCGCATGCCTTGTGGGTGTCGTGCTGCTCTCGCTTGTGTGGCTAGGTTCGCTTCTCGCCGAGCCGTACCTGATCGCTCTTGCCGTGCCATCAGCATCGGTCAATGAGCCGAGGTCAAGCGCAGCTGGCTGGGCAAACACCAACGTTTGG
>DASSRF010000415.1:0-3172 GCA_035701945.1 Caldimonas sp.
GGCAGGAGCTCGAGCGCTTCTTCCTCGAAGATCGGGAACAGCTCGAGGTCGACGGCGTCGATGGCGTCGATCTCGTCGTCGACGTCGCCGAACGTCGACGGCCGCGCCGGCGTCGCGCGGCCGGTCTCGACCGGAGCGGCGGCGAGCGGCTTCAGCTCGGCGACACCGAGCGGCTGGAAGCTGCCGAGCGCGCCGAACGTCGACGGCGACGCATCGCCGGCGTGCTCGTGCACCCCGGGCTGCGTCTGCGCGCCCCACCCCGACGGCGTCGGCGCCTCTTCGGCCGCCGGCGAGATCAATTCGCTCGCGGACGGCGCTGCGGCAGGCGCTGCGGGCGGCACGGCGATTTCGGGCAGCGGCGGCGCTTCTTCGACCGGAGGAAGCGGCGAAGCGACGGCGAGCGCCTCGGCGTGGGCGTCGTTCGCAGCGTCGACGCCATCGTCGATGCCGTCGAGCGAGAGCAGCGACGCGACCGCGAGCGGCTCCGGCGGCGAGACGCTGTCCTGCGACTCGGCAAGCTCCGACGCGGCGGTCGCCGCTTCGAGCCGCTTCGCCGAGCTCACCTCGTGCTCGGCGAGGCGCACGAGCAGCTCGGGCGCGGGCTGCTGCAGGAAGCCGGCCGCGAACTGGTGCAGCAGACGGCGGATCTCCTCGGCGGCGTTGACGAACAGGCGCGCCTCGTCGTCGGTGCCGTGGCCGATCACCTGCGTGCGCGCGAGCGCGTGCTCGAGCGAGCGCGCCAGGTGCGAGAGATCGGCGAACCCGACCGTCGCGGAGCTGCCGGCGAGCGAATGCGCGAGCGCGATCGGCACTTCGCCGACCGGGCGGTGCAGCTCCATCGCCCACTCGGCGACCTCGGTGACGAGGCGTCGCGACAGCTCGTCGGCCTCGTTGAGATAGATGTTGAAGAGCGGAATGCCGATCCTGAGCGGCCCGACGACCTTGACGTTCTCGTCGCTCGCCGCGTCTTCGGCCGCTGCCTCGCCGCCGATCTCGAGGTCGAGCGGAGCCGTGTGCTCGGCGTCGCCGGTCGAGAGGTCGAGCGAGAGCCCGGCGATGGCGTCGTGCGCACGCGCCGCGTCTTCGCTCGGCGCGAGCGGCTGGATCAGCTCGCGGGCGTCGCTCGGGCTCGTCAGGTCGAGGTCGACGAAATCGGATCCGGTCTCGAACTCGGCGTGCCCCGAGCGCGATCGCGGCGTCGATTCGCGCGCCTTCGCCTCGTCGAACTGGTCGAACATCGGCGACGCCGCCGGATCGGCGAGCGTCGGCGCCGCCGGGGGCACCCGGCTGCCCGGCTCGGGAGTGCCCTCGAACTTGGAGAGATCGAGCTCGAACGCCAGCCCGTCGGGGTCTTCGACCTTGATCGCCGGCGCCTCGTCGGCGGGAGCGGCGTCGGCCGGCGCGGACAGCGGCTCGAGCGGCGCGATCGAGGACGTCTCGCCGACCGGCAGCAGCTCGAGGTCGCTGCTCGCCGGCAGCTCGGCGGGCAACCCGATCGGCAGCGCGATGTCGGCCGCGGGGGCGGCGGCGACGCCGGTGCCGGCGAGCTTGGCAGCGGCGACCTGGACATCGCGCTCGTTGTGCAGGCCGCTGCGGTGCGCCGCGATGTCCTCGATCCAGTCGCCGAGGTAGGCGAGCACCCAGTCGGAGAAGTCGAGCAGCGGCGCTTCGGCGGCGCGCTGCTCGGCGAGCTGCGTGTTGAAGACCTGCTCGCACGCCCACGCAGCCTCGCCGAACGCCTTCAGCCCGACCATGCGCGAGCTGCCCTTGAGGGTGTGGAACGCGCGCCTGAGCGTCGTCATCAGCGCGAGGTCCTCGGGCGCGCCGCGCAGCTGCGTGCTCGCCGAGCGGCCCGATTCGACGACCTCGCGCGCCTCCTCGAGGAAGACCTCGCGCATCTCGTCGTCGTGCTCGAAGTCCTCGACCAGCGCGATCGGCTTGATCGGCTCGAGCGGGACCGGTGCGCTGACCGGCGCCAGGCCGGCCGGCTCGGTCGACGTCGCGACGAAGTCGACGAGCGCCTCCGACAGCTCGGCGCGCGCGCTCGCGATGTCGCTCTCGTCGCGTGCCGCGCCGAGCGCTTCCTGTGCCGTCTGCACCGCGGCGGCGAGCGCCGGCTGGTCGGCGGCGTGCGCTTCCTGCGAGAGGCGATCGAGGTCGCGCTTGACTTCCTCGACCGGCACGTCCTCGCGCACCGACGTGAACGCGAGCATCTGCGCCTGCTCGATGAGACGGATCTCGATCGGCGGCGGCTTCGGCGACGCGCTGCGGCCCATGACCGGCGCCAGCGTTCCGGCCGCCGGTTCGTAGACGAAGAGCGACTTCGCCATCTGCGGCTGCACGCTCAGCATGTCGATCATGAAGCCGAGCGCGCTCAGGTTGCCGGCGATGCGGTCGAACACGCCGGCCTTGGCGACCTTGTCCGGATCGACCTGGGTCGAGACCAGGCCGTCGACCTCGTCGCGCATGCGCAGCAGCGCCGCGGTCGCCTGGTCCATGCCGAGCACCGACAGCACACCGCGCATCTGCGCGAGCAGGTTCGGCACCGGGATCAGCACCTGGCGATCCTCGGGCTTGCGGAAGAACTGGTCGATCAGCTTCTCGACCTCGGACAGCGAGGCGCGCAGTTCCTGCACGACGCTGCCCATCGTCTGGCGGTCGCTGACGCGGCGGTACAGCTCCTCCATCCACGACTCGAGCGGCTCGGGCAGCTTGCCCTCGCGCACCGCGGCCAGACGCTCGGCGAGGCGGCGCACGCGCTCGGCCTGCTCCGGGTTGTCGAAGTCGGCGTCCTCGAGCGCGGCCTCGATGTAGAGCAGGCTGGTCGCGACCTCCATCGCCAGCGGCGCCGACGGCGCGGCACCGCTGCCCTGGGTCTGGCCGATCGCCATCTGCAGCTCGGCGGCGAAGGTCTCGCCGAGCGGGAACAGGCGCTTGAGCGAATCGCCGACGAGCGCGAATTGCTCGGCGAGGCCGCTCATGCGGTGCAGCTCGCCGCCGGCGACGCCGGACCACGACTCCTTGGCCGCGGCGACGCGCTTGCGCGCCTGCGTGACCTGCGCCGGGTCGAAACGGCCGAGGTGGCTGACCACGTAGTCGGTCGGCACGTGGTGCGCGAGGCTGTAGACCTGGCGCACGGCGGCCAGGCGCGGCGCCTTGCGGCCGTCGCCCG
>DASSRF010000416.1:0-4760 GCA_035701945.1 Caldimonas sp.
GCGACGCCGGGGCGCTGCTCGCGGATGCCGACCGGCACCGCGATCGCGCCGAGCCGCTGCAGCGCGAGCAGCACGAACACGAACTCGGGCCGGTTGCCGAGCAGCAGGACGACGCGGTCGCGCGCGCCGATGCCGAGCGCGGCGAAGCCGGCGGCGATCCGTGCCGCCTCGGCGTCGGCCTGCGCGTAGCTCCAGCGAGAGCCGTCGGCGACGACGGCGTCGGCGCCGGGTCGCAGCGCGCGCGAGCGCGCGAACATCGCGGCGAGGCCCGCGGGCCGATCGGAGAAGCAACGCACGATGCGGTCGCCGTACAGCGCCTCGGCGCGCGTCGGCGGCATCGCGACGTCGCGCCAGTGGCTCACGCCGTCACCCGGTCGCCGACGTTCGCGCCGCGCTCGACGACGAGCTCGGAGTCGACGATGCGTCGCGCGTGGTTGAGGTCGCTCTGCGCGATCAGCACCGAGACGCCGCTGCCCTTGAGCGACGCGATCACCTCGGCGAGGCGCTTCGCGAGCGCGGGCGCGACGCCCTCGAACGGCTCGTCGAGGAGGAGCAGCCGCGTTCCGACCGCGAGCGCGCGCGCGAGCGCGACCAGCTTCTGCTGGCCGCCCGAGAGGAGCAGCGCGCGCCGCGCGCGCATCTCGACGAGCTCGGGCACGGCACGGTAGACGACGGCGAGCCGCTCGGCCTCGACGAGGCCGCGGCCGACCCAGATCGGCAGCAGGATGTTCTCCTCGACCGTGAGCTCGGGGACGAGGCCGCGGTCCTCGGGCATGTAGCCGATGCCGAGCCCGGCGCGCGCGTGCGCCGGCAGCGCGAGCAGGTCGTTGCCGTCGAGCTCGACGCTGCCGCTCGTCGGCACGAGATGGCCCATCAGCGTTCGCATCAGCGTCGTCTTGCCGGCGCCGTTCCTGCCGACGAGGCCGACCATGCGTCCGTCGGGAACGTCGAGCGAGAGGCCGCGCAGCGCGACGACCGAGTCGATCGCGACGTGGAGCGAGCGGACGGCGAGCATCGCGAATCAGGCCTCGGTCAGCAGCTCGCCGGTCACGTAGCGGCGGACGTCGTCGGCGGCGAGCGCGTCGCGCGGCGGGCCGTCGGCGACGATGCGGCCGGCGTAGAACGCGACGACGCGGCTCGCGTAGCGCGCCACGACCTCCATGTCGTGCTCGACGAAGAGGACGCACGTCGCGTCTTGCTCGAGCGCGGCCATCACCGTGTCCATGAGCGGGAACTTCTCGTCGGCCGAGACGCCGCTCGTCGGCTCGTCGAGCAGCAGCAGCCGCGGCGCGCCGGTGAGCGCCATCGCGATGTCGAGCAGCTTGCGGACGCCGCCGGCGAGGCCGGCGACGCGGCGGTCGCGGTGCTCGAGGAGGCGAAAGCGCTCGAGCAGGCGCTCGGCGCGCTCGACCGCGTCGGCGCGGTGCGCCGGCAACCGGAAGCTGAGTCGCTGGTCGTGGCACGCGTTGGCGACGAGCATGTTGTCGAGCACGCTCAGGTCGCCGTAGAGCTGCGGGATCTGGAACGAGCGCGCGACGCCGAGCCGGGTGATCGCGCGCGGCGCGAGCGCGGTGATGTCGCGGCCGTCGAGGACGATCCGGCCGGCATCGGGCTTGAGGTAGCCGGTGATCATGTTGACGAAGGTCGTCTTGCCGGCGCCGTTGCTGCCGATCAGGCTGACGCGCTCGCCGGCGGCGACGGCGACCGCGATGTCGGCGGCGGCGACGACCGCGCCGAAGCGCTTGTGCAGTCCCTCGGCGAGGAGAAGCGCCACCTTGGCCTCAGCGGTGGCGCCGCGGCGTCCACAGCGACCCGATCCCGCGCGGCAGGAAGCGGATCACGAAGAGCAGGAAGAGGCCGAGCGCGAGCTGCCACGTGTTCGGGAAGTACGCGCTCGAGAACGACCGCACGACCTCGAGCACGGTGCTCGCGACGAAGACCGCGACGACGCTCTGCCAGCCAGCCAGGATCGCGACGAACACGAACTCGCCCGACGTCGTCCAGTAGCTGAAGTTGGGCTCGACGTGACCGAGCGAGAGGACGACGAGGGCGCCGCCGACGCCGCCGCAGAACGCGGCGACGACGAAGTTGATCGCCATCGCGCGGCGCACCGAGGCGCCGAGGTACTCGACGCGCAGCTCGTTCTCGCGCGCCGCGAGCGTGACGAGGCCGCGCGTGCTGTCGAACGCGATCCGCATCGCGACCGCGGCGACCGTCGCGACGCCGACCGTGACGAGATAGAGGACGTAGCCGACGCGCGCGTCCGGCAGCTTCCAGCCGAGCAGGGTCGGCCGGCCGACGTTGAAGCCGTCGGAGCCGCCGAGCGTGTCGAGCTTCATCAGCAGACCGTACATCACCATCGAGAGCGCGAGGGTCAGCATGGCGAAGAAGATGCCGCGGTAGCGTGCGAGCAGCGGTGCGAACGGCGCCGCGAGCACGACCGCGGCGACGCCGCCGGCGAGCGTGAGGCCGATCGCATCGGTGAAGCCGAGCTTGTTGTAGATCAGCGCCGCGGCGTAGCCGCCGGCGGCGAACACCATGCCCTGGCCGAACGGCACGACGCCGCCGCGCATGAGGCCGACGATGCCGAGCGAGACGAGGCCGTTGCCTGCGGCCATCGTCAGCAGGAACGTCAGCCAGCGCGGAAAGAACCAGCCGCCGGCGGCGAGGAGCGCGAACGCCGCGAGCGCGAGCGCGAGGGCGCGCGAGCCGCCGGCGGCGCGGCGTGCCGCCGGCGTTGCCGACACACCGGCGTGCGCCGCGTCGGCGGCCGCCGCGGGCGTGGCGATCGCGAGCTCGCGGGCGTCGGCGGCCATCAGATCTTTCTCGCCTGCGCCCGCTGGAACAGGCCCTCGGGCCGGAACATCAGCACGACCGCCATCACGATGTAGATCGAGAACAGCTCGGCCACCGGGGCGACGTGGACCGCGAGCGAGCGCGCGAGGCCGACGATCAGCGCGCCGATCGCGGCGCCTTCGATGCTGCCGAGCCCGCCGATGATGACGACGGCGAACGAGACGACGATGACGCCGACCGACACGCCGGGCTGCACCGAGATCATCGGCGCCGTGAACGCGCCGCCGAGCGCGGCGAGGAAGATGCCGACGGAGAACGCCGCGATGTAGACGCGCGAGACGTTGACGCCCATGCTCGACGCGACCTCGGCGCTGTGGATGACGGCGAGCGTGATCTTGCCGGCGCGGGTGCGGTTGAGCCCCCACCAGACCGCGGCGCCGACGACGAGGGCGAGCGCGACGAGCGCGAAGTCGTAGCCGACCCACGTCTGCACGCCGACGTGGAGGCTGCCGAAGAGGCCGTACGGCTCCGAGACGTAGTACGGGTTCGCGCCCCAGACGAGCTTGGTGACGTCCTCGAGGATGAGAAAGAGCGCGTACGTGACGAGCACCAGCAGCACCTCGTCGCGGCCGTAGAAGAAGCGCAGCAGCCCGCGCTCGGTGAGCGGCGCCATCGCTGCCGCGACCGCGACCGCGGCGAGCAGCATCGCGACGAGGCTCCACGCCGGCGCCCACTTCAACGCCGCCGCCCAGGCGACGAAGCTCGCCGCCGCGTAGGCGCCGAGCGCGTAGAAGCTGCCGTGCGCGATGTTGAGGATCTTCAGCACGCCGAAGACGAGCGTCAGCCCGACCGCGACGATGAAGAGCCACGACGCGTACGTCACGCCGTCGACCAGGATCGTGACGACGGCGTTCACACGACCTCGTCGTCGAGCGCCTTACGGGCAGCCCTTCGCGCCCGGGAAGCCGGCGCGGATCCAGTCCTCCGACTTCATGTTCGGCGGCGGGTTGACGCAGTCGGCGGGAAAGCGCTGGATGTCCTCGAGGACGACCATCTTCTTCGCCGCGTCGTAGCGCGTCTTGCCGATCGCGGTGTCCTGGATCGCCTGGTGGCCGTCGCCGAGCGCCATCCGGATCCGACCCGCCGGCGAATCCCACTCGGAGTTCGCGAGCGCGGCCGCGAGCTGCTCGCCGGTCGGCTTCTTGCCGCCGTTGGCGGCCATCGCCTTCTCGACCGCGAGCTTCAGCCCGAGCAGCGCCTGCGCCATGCGGTACGGCGCCTGCACCGGGTAGACGGTGTTGGCCTTCTGGTAGATGCCCCACCACCAGTCGTTGAGCGCCGACTTCGGCGACATCAGGCCGTACGCGCCGCGCGCGCCGAGGATGGTGCCGTCGGGCATCTTGTCGCCGAGCGCGGGCAGCACGTGGTCAGCCGCCGAGAGCACGACCTGCGTCTTCTTGAACAGGCCGCGCGGACTCGCCTGCAGGATGAACGCCTGCAGGTCACCGCCCCAGAGGCTCGAATGGGTCACATCCGCGGGCTTGGCCATCAGCGCCGAGATCTCGGTTCCGTACTGGCCGGCGCCGAACTTGGGCAGCTGGTCCTCGCCCGGCTTGGCCTGGGGATAGAGCTTCTCCATCGCCAGCGTGAAGTCCTTCTTCGAGTCCTGACCCCAGGCGTAGTCCTGGTTGATCATGTTGAAGGTCTCGACCTTGACGTTGTGCGACTTCAGGTAGCGCGCCAGCGCCACGTTGTCCATCGTCGCGTGGCTCGCGGTGCGAAACAAGTAGTTGTACTTGTTGTCCTCGAAGATGCGCGGCGTGCCGCAGTCGTACAGCACGAGGAAGCGCTTCATCTCCTCGGCGACCGGGGCCACCGCGAGGCAGTCGCCCGAGCTCACGTAGCCGACGACGGCATCGACCTTCTCGCGGTCGTACAGGTTGCGCAGCTCCTGCACCTGCTTG
>DASSRF010000417.1:0-5504 GCA_035701945.1 Caldimonas sp.
GTGGTTCTTGACGATGTCGTCGATGCGCTGATGAACGTCGCTCATGGTGCGAGTCGCCTGATGCTGCAGATCAGGCGACTTTACAGGGAATCGCGACGTCGACCGGATCAGAAGGAATAGGAGACGCCGAGCTGCACGACCGGTGCGAGCCGCATGTCGCGGATGACGTCGTCGAGGCTCTGCGAGCCGCCGAAGACGCGGCCGAAGCGCACCACGCTGCCGGGGCTCTGCGAGACGACGCCGAGGTCGGCGCTGAAGCTCCAGCCGCTCTTGGCGGCGAGGTTGCTGTAGCCGATGCCGATGTACGGCACGGTCGAGCTGTCGACCGACGCGTCGGCCGCCGCGAGACTGCTCGCCGAGGCGCCGAAGAGGCGCCGGTTGCTCGCGTAGAGGCCGCCCGAAGTCGGCGTCGTCGAGCCCCCGAGGAGCGGGCTGCGCGCACCGATCAGCAAGCCGCTCGTGGCGCGAAATCCGCTCGTCGGCGTGCCGGCGGCGGGCTTCGCGCCGCCCAGGTAGACGTCGCCGAAGAGGCCGAGGCTGCTGCCGACCTGCAACCCGGTCCGTTCGGTCGGAGCGAAGTCGGCGCGCCAGCCGGGGGCTCCCGGCGCGAGCGAGATCCGGCTCTGGAAGCCTGCCCAGGCGAAGCGATCGACGTTGGCGGAGAGGCCATCACCGTCGGCGCGCGCCTCGACCGTGGCGAGCGCCGCAGCGACTGCGACACAGATCCAAGGCACAGGGCGCATGGGAAGACTCCTCGATCACCGACAGGTGCATCGGGCCGCTTGCGCGACGGGAAATCATGGTACGACCGCGCGTCGAAAAAAGCTGTAGCTCCAGCGCAGCACTTGCTCGGGAGCAACACGCGCTCGCGCCTTTTTCACGGGGAAGAACCGCCGATGCGACGGGCGGTGAAGGTTGTGACCGGCGGTCAGGCGGCGCTCGCGAGGCGACCGGCGGTCGCGCGTTCGTGGCCGGCGAGATCGCGCCTCGTCTCGACGTCGGCGAGGCCGCCTTCGGCGAGCAGCCGGCGCGCCGAGGCGCCCTGGTCGAAGCCGTGCTCGACGACGAGCCAGCCCCCCGTGAACAGGTGGTCGCGTGCGCCGGCGGCGATCGCTCGCAGCGCGTCGAGGCCGTCGCCGCCCGCGGCGAGCGCGGCGATCGGCTCGTGGCGCAGCTCGGCCAGGTGCGGGTCGCCGGCGGCGACGTACGGCGGGTTCGCGACGGCGATGTCGAAGCGGCGTGCCCCGACCGCCGCCCACCACGACCCTTCGACGAGCTCGATCGCGAGCCCGGTGCGCGCGGCGTTGCGGCGCGCGACGGCGAGCGCCGCGGCGCTCGCGTCGGTCGCCGTCACGCGGGCAGTCGGGTGCACGCGTTTGACGGCCAGCGCGATCGCACCGCTGCCGGTGCCGAGGTCGACGACCGCCGACGTCGGCAGCGCGCCCGCGGTGCCCGCCACCGCTGCGATCAGCTCCGCCGCCCAGTCGACGACGAGCTCGGTCTCGGGCCGCGGAACGAGGACGTCGGCGCTCACCTCGAGAACGAGGCCATGGAACTCCTTCTCGCCGAGCAGGTACGCGAGCGGCTCGCCGCCGGCGCGGCGCGCGAGCCACGCCGACCAGCGTTCGTCCTCTTCGGCGGCGAGCCGGCGATCGTCGCCGGCGATCAGCGCCGTGCGTGTCGTCGCCAGCGCGCGCGCGAGCAGCAGCTGCGCGTCGAGGAGGGCGACGCCGCGCCTGCGCGCTTCGGCGAGCGCGCCTCGCACGGTCGTCACGACGCGCCGCTCTCGAGCGCGGCGAGCTGCTCTCTCGCCTGCGCCGCCTGCAGCGCAGCGATCAGCTCGTCGAGGTCGCCGTCGAGGATCGCCTGCAGCCGATACAGCGTCAGGCCGATCCGGTGGTCGGTGACCCGGCCCTGCGCGAAGTTGTAGGTGCGGATGCGGTCGCTCCGGTCGCCGCTGCCGACGAGGCTCTTCCTGGTCGCCGCTTCCTTGGCGACGCGCTCGGAGCGCTCCTTGTCGCGCAGCCGCGCCGTCAGCACCGCGAGCGCGCGCGCCTTGTTGCGATGCTGCGAGCGCTCGTCCTGGCACTCGGCGACGATTCCGGTCGGCAGGTGGGTGATGCGGATCGCGCTGTCGGTCTTGTTGACGTGCTGGCCGCCGGCGCCGCTGGCGCGGAAGGTGTCGATCCGCAGCTCGCTCGGATCGAGCGTGATCTCCTCGGCCTCGTCGGGCTCGGGCAGGACGGCGACCGTGCACGCGCTGGTGTGGATGCGGCCTTGCGTCTCGGTCGCCGGCACGCGCTGCACCCGGTGGCCGCCCGATTCGAACTTCAGCGCCGCGTAGACGAGGTCGCCCTCGATGCGGACGACGAGCTCCTTGTAGCCGCCGAGGTCGCTCGCGCTCTCGGAGAGGATCTCGGTCTTCCAGCGCTTGCGCTCGGCGTAGCGCAGGTACATGCGCGCGAGGTCGGCGGCGAAGAGCGCCGACTCGTCGCCGCCGGTGCCGGCGCGGATCTCGAGAAAGACGTTGCGCGCGTCGTCGGCGTCGCGCGGCAGCAGCGCGGTCTGCAGCTCGGCGAGCAGCCGCTCGAGGTCGGCTGCGGCGGCGCTCGACTCGTCGCGCGCCAGCGCCGCCATCGCCTCGTCGCCGGCCGACTCGGCGAGCAGCTCGTCGGCCGACGCGCGGTCGCGCTCGCGCTGCTCGTAGCGGCGGAACAGCTCGACGAGCGTGCTCGCCTCGGCGTGCTCGCGGCCGAGCTCGCGGTAGCGCTTCATGTCGGCTGCGACGCTGCCGTCGGCGAGCAGCGCGTCGAGCTCGCCGAGGCGAAGGGCGAGGCGTTCGAACTGTTGACGGAAGGACGGGTTCATGGACGATCGACGTGACGTGGCGGCGCGGGGCGATGCCGCAGGGGCGGCGACTCGGGCGCCGCTAGCGCTTGTCGTCGAGGTTGCGGCCGCTGCCGCGCAGGAACAGGCGCGAGACGGTCTGCGCGAGGCGCGTGCGCTCGTCGCCCTCGGCGGCGTTCAGCTCGGCGAGCGCGCCGTGCAGCATCTTCTGCGTCAGCCCGCGCGACATCGCGTCGAGGACGCCTTCGACGTCGGCGCCGCCGGCAAGCAGCTTCCTCGCCCGCGCGATCTCGAGCGTGCGCCAGTCGTCGGCCTGCGCGTGCAGCGCCTGGATCAGCGGCACCGAGCCGCGGCGGTCGAGCCATTGCACGAAGCTCTGCACGCCGGTCTCGATGATCGCCTCGGCCTGCGCGACCGCGGCCTCGCGCTTCTCGCCGCCGGTCTGCACCAGCGCCGACAGGTCGTCGATCGTGTAGAGGTAGACGTCGTTGAGGCGCGCGACCTCGGGCTCGATGTCGCGCGGCACCGCGAGGTCGACCATGAACATCGGGCGGTGCCGCCGTGCCTTCAGCGCCCGTTCGACGGCGCCGAGGCCGATGATCGGCAGCGAGCTCGCCGTGCACGAGACGACGATGTCGAAGTCGGAAAGGCGCGTCGGCAGCTCGGCGAGCGGGAAGGTCGACGCGTTGAAGCGCGCGCCGAGCTCGTCGGCACGCGCCGCGCCGCGGTTGGCAACGGCGATCTGGCGCGGCTGGCGCGCCGCGAAGTGCGTCGCCGCGAGCTCGATCATCTCGCCGGCGCCGACGAAGAGCACCTTGGTCTGGTGCAGGTCCTCGAACAGCTGCGCCGCGAGGCGCACCGCGGCGGCGGCCATGCTGATCGAATGGCTGCCGATCTCGGTCGACGAGCGCACCTGCTTGGCGACGGCGAACGAGCGCTGGAACATCTGCTGCAGCGTCGTGCCGAGCGTGCCGGCGCTGCCGGCCTCGCGCACCGCCTGCTTGAGCTGGCCGAGGATCTGCGGCTCGCCGAGGACCATCGAGTCGAGCCCGCTCGCGACGCGAAACGCGTGCCGCGCCGCCGACGGCCCTTCGAGCACGTAGGCGTGCGATCGCAGCGTCGACGTCTGCACCTGGCCGAAGTCGGCGAGCCACTCGAGCGCCGGGTCGAGCACGCTCGGCGGTGCGCCGACGTAGACCTCGGTGCGGTTGCACGTCGACACGATTGCGACTTCCTCGACGCGGTCGAGGCGGGTGCGGAACGCCTTCAGCGTCGTCGCGAGCTGCTGCGGCGCGAGGGCGAACCGGCCGCGCAGGTCCAGCGGCGCGGTCGTATGGTTGAGCCCCAGCGCGAAGACGCTCATCATCGGATTATAAAATTCGCGCCCTTGCAGCCGTCCGCCGCCTTCTGGCATCTCACCAACTTCTTCGCGCCGGCGGTCGTTCTCGGCGCGATCGCGGCGGTGCTGACGAAGCTGCTCTGGCGGCGCGAGCTCGGCGGCGTCAGCGCCGTCCGCCTCTGGGCGTGGGCGAGCGCGGCGACGGCGTTCGTTTCGGTGCTCGGGCTCGTCGTCTTCGAGCGCGACGGCAGGATGGCGACCTACGCCGGCATGGTCCTCGCGTGCGCTGCAGCGCTCTGGTGGGCCGGTTTTCGCGGCCGCTGAGCGGCGCGCGGGCGATCAGGCGGCGACGAGCTCGCCGCGCAGCGTGTGGCCGCGGACTTCGACGATGCGCACGTCGACGATCTCGCCGGCCGAGCGGCCCGCGGCCGGCACGTTGACGACGCGGTTGCACGACGTCCGGCCGGCGAGCTCGCCGTCGCCCTTGCGCGACGCGCCCTCGAGCAGGATCCGCTGCACGGTGCCGACGCGCGAGCGGCTGATCGCGTCGCCGCGCGCCTCGATCGGCGCCTGCAGCCGCTGCAGCCGGGCGTTCTTCTCGGCGAGCGGCGTCTCGTCGACGAGCGCCGCCGCCGGAGTGCCGGGACGCGGGCTGAAGAGGAAGCTGAAGCTGTAGTCGAAGCCGACGTCGTCGACGAGCGCCATCGTCCGCTCGAAATCCGCGGCGGTCTCGCCTGGGAAGCCGACGATGAAGTCGCTCGAGATCGCGATCGTCGGCCGCACGGCGCGCAGCTTTCGGACCGTGCTCTTGTATTCGAGCGCCGTGTAGCCGCGCTTCATCGCCGCCAGCACGCGGTCGGAGCCGGATTGAACCGGCAGATGCAGGTGCGAGACGAGCTTGTCGTTGGTCGCGTAGGCGTCGATCAGCCGCTTCGACATTTCCTTCGGATGCGACGTCGTATAGCGCAGCCGCTCGATGCCGGGAACGTCGGCCGCGTAGTCGAGCAGCATCGCGAGATCGGCGACGTCGCGCCCGATGACGGCATGCGGGTCCGATGCACGAATCGGTGAGTCGTTGCCAAGCGCGCCGCGATACGCGTTGACGTTCTGCCCGAGCAGCGTGATCTCACGCACGCCCTGGTCGGCGAGATCGGCGATCTCCGTCAGCACGTCGTCGAATGGCCGGGAGACTTCCTCGCCGCGGGTGTACGGCACCACGCAGAACGAGCAGTACTTGCTGCAACCCTCCATGATCGACACGAACGCGCTCGCGCCGTCGACGCGCGGCGGCGGCAGCCGGTCGAACTTCTCGATTTCG
>DASSRF010000418.1:0-9784 GCA_035701945.1 Caldimonas sp.
AAAACGGATCGCGCTGCCGCGAACACAATCCGGGCGCGGAGGATCCCCACATGACCCGATCGATCGCGCACTCCACGGCGAGGCTCGTGCGCAGCGCACTCGCCAGCCTGGTCGCGCTCGTTGCCCTGTTCATTTCGCCGCTGCCGGCGGCCTTCGCGCAGAGTGCCGATCGGTCGTGCCCGCCCGAGCCGACTCCGCTCGACGCCGCGCGCATCGAGCGCGGGATGCGCAGCGCGAAGGACCACGGCTTTCTCTGGCAGATCCGCCGCGACGGCCGCACCTCGTACCTGTACGGAACGATCCACGTCGCGCGCGCCGATTGGATGTTCCCCGGCCCGCGCACCGCGGCGGCGCTGGCGGCGAGCGACACCGTCGCGCTCGAGATCGACATGCTCGATCCCGACATGCAGGCGCGGATCGCCGCGGCGCTGCGCGGCCGCGGCGCGACGACGCTGCCGGCGCCGCTCGCGTCGCGTCTCGAACGCCGCTTCGTCGCCGACTGCATCGACTCGGCGGCGATGCGCACGCTCGCGCCCGAGTTCCAGGTCGCGACGCTCACCGTGCTCGCCGCGCGCCGCGACGGTTTGCACCCCGCGTACGCGATCGACGCCGTCCTCGCCGGAGTCGCGCACAGTCTCGACAAGACGACGGTCTCGCTCGAGACGCCGGAGCTGCAGGCAGCGACGCTGCAGATGTCGACCCCTGCGGAGACGATCGAGCTCGTGACCGCCGGGCTCGACGAGCTCGAGTCGGGCCGAGCGCGGCCGCTGCTCGTGCGCCTCGCGAAGGCGTGGAGCACGGGCGACCTCGCCGAGCTCGAAGGCTACGAGCGCTGGTGCAACTGCCTCGACACCGCCGCCGAACGCGAGGCGATGAAGCGCATGCTCGACGACCGCAACCCCGCCCTCGCCGAGGCGATCGCCAGGCTGCACGGCGGCGGCGAGACGGTTTTCGCCGCGGTCGGCAGCCTGCACATGATCGGCCCGACCGGCCTGCCGGCGCTGCTCGCGCGGCGCGGCTTCAGCGTCGAGGCGGTCCGCTTCGAGCACTGAAGACGCGCCGCCGCGACGCGGCCACAATCGCCCGACCACCGACGAGAGAGGAGACTTGGATGAGCGACGTGTCCGGCTTCGGCAAACTCGTTCCCGGATTCGACTTCCTGCAGAACCTCGTCAAGAGCGCCGGCAGCGCGTTGCCCGGGATCGGGCAGTGGGTCGCGCCGACGCTCGACCCCGCCGAGATCGAGAAGCGCATCGGCGAGCTGCGCACGGTGCAGTATTGGCTCGAGCAGAACGCGCGCATGCTCGCCGCGACGATCCAGGCGCTCGAGGTCCAGCGAATGACGCTGACGACGCTGAAGACGATGAACGTGCCGATGGCCGACCTCACCGAGACGCTGAAGATCCGGCCCGCGCGTGCGAAGGAGCCGGCGCCGCTGGCAGCCAGGAAGGAAACGCCGAGGGAGATCGCCCGGCAGCCCGCAACGCCGAGCGCGAAGTCGCAGTCGGCGGTCGACCCGATGCAATGGTGGGGAGCGCTCACCACGCAGTTCGCGCAGCTCGCGACGAACGCGATGAAGGACACCGCGGCCGACGCCGCCAAGGCGCTCGCCGGCGGCATGGTCAAGCAGTCGCTCGACATCGCCGGGCAGGCGATGAAGACCGTCGGCGCGCCGGCGCCCGCAGGCGCGCCGCGCAAGTCCGGCGGGGGCAGCGCGGCCGCGAAGCGCAAGCGCGCGAAGCCGGCGCGCGCGAAGAGCGCCGCTTCGATGACGTGAGCGCGCCGTGAACGCACCCTTGCCGGAGGCGGCGACGCGCAGCGCGCCCGACCGCGAGCGCCGCCAGGCCGAGGTCGTCGCCGCGCTCGGCCGCGTCCTGCCGGCGCATGCACTGCTCTGGCGGCGCGAGGAGACGGTCCCGTACGAGTGCGACGGCCTCACCGCGTACCGCGAGCAGCCGCTCGCCGTCGCGCTGCCAGAAAGCGAGCGGCAGGTCGCCGACGTCCTCGCGACGTGCCACCGGCTCGCCGTGCCGGTCGTCGCGCGCGGCGCCGGCACGGGCCTGTCGGGAGGCGCGCTGCCCGACCCGCTCGGCGTCACGCTGAGCCTCGCCAAGTTCAACCGCATCGTCGCGATCGATCCGAAGGCGCGGACCGCGACGGTGCAAAGCGGTGTTCGCAACCTCGCGATCAGCGAGGCCGCAGCGCCGCATCGCCTCTTCTACGCACCCGACCCGAGCAGCCAGATCGCGTGCACGATCGGCGGCAACGTCGCCGAGAACTCGGGCGGCGTGCACTGCCTCAAGTACGGCCTCACGCTGCACAACGTGCTCAAGGTACGCGGCTTCACCGCCGCCGGCGAGGCGGTGACGTTCGGCGGCGACTCGCTCGACTCGCCGGGTCTCGACCTGCTCGCCGCCGTCGTCGGCAGCGAAGGCATGCTCGCCGTCATCTTCGAGGTCACGGTGCGGCTGCTGCCCATGCCAGAGACGGCGCGCTGCATCATGGCGAGCTTCGCCGATGTCCGCCACGCCGGCGACGCCGTCGCCGCGATCATCGGCGCCGGCATCGTCCCGGCCGGGCTCGAGATGATGGACAAGCGGATGACCGCCGCGGTCGAGAGCTTCGTCCACGCCGGCTACGACCTCGACGCCGCCGCGATCCTGCTCTGCGAGAGCGACGGCACCGCGGCGGCGGTCGAGCACGAGAGCCAGCGCATGGCCGACGTCCTCGCCGCGTGCGGCGCGACGCGGATCGAGGCGAGCGAGAACGAGGCGCAGCGGCTGCGCTTCTGGAGCGGCCGCAAGAACGCGTTCCCCGCGAGCGGCCGCATCAGCCCCGACTACATGTGCATGGATTCGACGATCCCGAGGAAGCGCCTCGCCGACATGCTGACCGCGATCGCCGAGATGGAGGCCAAGCACCGGCTTCGCTGCGTCAACGTCTTCCACGCCGGCGACGGCAACCTGCATCCGCTGATCCTGTTCGATGCCAACGACAGCGACCAGCTGCACCGCGCCGAGGCGTTCGGCGCCGAGATCCTCGAGCTGAGCGTCGCGATGGGCGGCACCGTCACCGGCGAGCACGGCGTCGGCGTCGAGAAGCTGTCGTCGATGTGCGTGCAGTTCTCGCCCGCCGAGCGCGCGCAGATGGAGGCGATCAAGCGCGCGTTCGATCCCGAGGGACGGCTCAACCCCGGCAAGGTCATCCCGACGCTCGTGCGCTGCGCCGAGTACGGCCGCATGCACGTCAGGCGCGGTCTGCTCGCGTTTCCCGAGCTGCCGCGGTTCTAGTCGGTTCGGCCATGGATGCGGTCGCGGCGATCGTCGAGCAGGTGCGCGCTGCGCACGCCGCGGGCGAGCCGCTCAGGGTCCGCGGCGGCGGCAGCAAGGACTTCTACGGCGAAGCTGCCACCGGCACGCTCCTCGAGACGACCGCGCTCGCCGGCAGCGCGGACCACGAGCCGACCGAGCTCGTCGTCACCGCACCCGCGGGAATGCGACTGCTCGATCTCGAAGCGCAGCTCGCCACCCACGGCCAGTGCCTCGCGTTCCAGCCGCCGCGCTTCGCTCCGGCGACCACGGTCGGTGGCATGGTCGCCGCAGGCCTCTCGGGTCCGTCGCGCGCCGCGGCGGGATCGGTGCGCGACCACGTCCTCGGCGTCTCGATGGTGAGCGGCACCGGCGAGCTGCTCCACTTCGGCGGCCGCGTCATCAAGAACGTCGCCGGCTACGACGTCTCGCGCGTCGTCGCCGGCTCGCTCGGCATCCTGGGCGTCATCGTCGAGGTCTCGCTCAAGGTGACGCCGCGCGCCGAAGCCGAAGCGACTCTGCGCTTCGACTGCAAGCCCGCCGACGCGCTCGCGATGCTGCACGCGTGGGGCCAGCGGCCGCTGCCGCTCGACGCGAGCGCCTGGTGGAACGGCAACCTGATCGTTCGCCTGCGCGGCTCCGAAGCGGCGGTCGCAGAAGGCGCGGCTGCGGTCGGCGGCGAAGCGATCCCGGCGGCCGACGCGCTTGCGTTCTGGGAGAGCCTGCGCGACCACACCGATCCGTTCTTCGTCGCCGCCCAGGAGGCGATCGACGACCACGACGCGACGCTCTGGCGGCTGTCGCTGCCGGCGACGGCGCCATTGCTGCGACTCGCGGGCGACGAGCTGATCGAGTGGCACGGCGCCCAGCGCTGGCTCGCGACGGCGCTGCCCGCCGCCGACGTGCGCGCCGCTGCCGCGACCGTCGGCGGCCACGCGACGGCGTTTCGCTCGCGCACGAAGGCGGCGGGCGCATTCGCGCCGCTCGCCCCGCCGCTGCTGGCGATCCACGAACGACTGAAGCGCGCCTTCGATCCCAAGGGCATTCTCAACCCGGGGCGCCTGTATCCGGGACTCTGAAGAGAATCCGAAGCCGACATGCAGACCGCGATCGCTCCCGAGTTCGCCGGCACGCCCGACGGCGTCGAAGCCGAGGCGATCCTGCGCAAGTGCGTGCACTGCGGGTTCTGCACGGCGACGTGCCCGACCTACCAGCTCCTCGGCGACGAGCTCGACGGCCCGCGTGGCCGGATCTATCTCATCAAGCAGGTTCTCGAAGGTCACGCGCCGACGCGCGCGACCCAGCTCCACCTCGACCGCTGCCTGACGTGCCGCAACTGCGAGACGACGTGCCCGTCGGGCGTGCAGTACGGCAACCTCGTCGAGATCGGGCGCCGCGTCGTCGACGAGCGCGTGCCGCGACCGCCGGCCGAGCAGGCGCTGCGCTGGACGTTGAAGGAAGGGCTGACGTCGCCGCTCTTCTCGCCGGCGATGAAGCTCGGCCAGGCGGTGCGCGGCCTCCTGCCCGGAGCGCTGAAGGCGAAGGTGCCGCCGCGCCAGCCGGCGCGCGCAGCGGTCTGGCCGCGGCGCGAGCATCCGCGCAAGGTGTTGCTCCTCGCCGGCTGCGTGCAGCCGGCGATGGCGCCGAACATCAACGCAGCGACCGCGCGCGTGCTCGACGCCGCCGGCATCCAGACGATCGTCGCGCCGGACGCCGGCTGCTGCGGCGCGATCCGCCTGCACACGAGCGACCACGACGGCGCGCTCGCGCAGATGCGCGCCAACGTCGACGCCTGGTGGCCGCTCCTCGAGCGCGGCGACGTCGAGGCGATCGCGATGAACGCTTCGGGCTGCGGCGTGACGGTGAAGGAATACGGCCATTCGCTCGCGCACGACCCGGCGTACGCGACCAAAGCCGGCCGCGTCGCCGACGCGACGCGCGACGTCGCCGAGCTGCTGCCCGATCTGGTTCCCCTGCTGAAGCCGCTCCTGGCGCTGCCGCCCGAGCGGCGCGCGACGAACGACGCGCCGCCGGGCGACGATGCGCGCGCCGCGCGCCGCCTGCCGCGCGTCGCGTTCCACCCCCCGTGCAGCCTGCAGCACGGCCAGCGCGTCAGAGGCGTCGTCGAGACGTCGCTCGCGGCGCTCGGCTTCGACGTCCGCGTCGCCGCCAACGAGGCGCACCTGTGCTGCGGGTCGGCGGGAACGTACTCGGTGCTGCACCCCGACATCGCGAACGCGCTGCGCGACCGCAAGCTCGGCCAGCTCGCTCCGCTCGGCGCGGCGACGATCGTCTCGGCCAACATGGGCTGCATCCAGCACCTGCAGAGCGGAACGACGACGCCGGTGCGTCACTGGATCGAGGTGCTCGACGACGCGCTCGCGCGATGACGCCGCGCTACCGCGAGTTCGCCGCGGACGCGGCGCTCGCGCCGCACGTCCACTGCGTGTGGTCGTTCGACGCCAGCGAGGACGGCGGCGAGCAGGCGATCCCGCCCGACGGCCGCGCCGAGCTGATCGTGCATCGCGGCCGGCCGTACCAAGAGCGCGGCGACGACGGCCGCTGGCGCGCGCAGCCCGCGCTCGTCTTCGCCGGCCAGCTGACGCGGCCACTCGTGCTGCGCTCGCGCGGCGCCGTCGCGGTGCTCGCCGTGCGCTTCACTCCCGCCGGTGCATGGGCATTCGCAGGGCGCACGATGGCCGAGTGCAACGATCGCCGGGTGCCGCTCGCCGAGCTGCACGGAAGCGCCGCCGCGCGCGCGCTCGCGGCGAGCCTCGACGCCGCAGCGGACGCGAGCGCAGCGCGCGCCGCGCTCGCCGCCTATGTCGCTCGCCGGGTCGCGCTCAACGGCGGCCGCCGCGACGAAGCCGTCGAGCGCTGCGTCGCTCGTCTCTACGCAAGCGAAGGCCGCGTCGCCCTCGCCGAGCTGTGCGCGCTCGCCGGCGTCGGCGAACGGCAGCTGCAGCGCCGCTTCGCCGAAGTCGTCGGCATCGCGCCGCGGACGCTCGCGGTGGTCGTGCGCCTGCGCCGCGTCTTCGACGCGCTGCGCGACGCGCCGTGGTCGACCTGGTCCGAGCGCGCCCAGGCGGCGGGCTTCTTCGACCACCCGCAGATGGCGCGCGACTTCCGCCGCCTGCTCGGCCGGACGCCCTCGCAGTGGGCGAAGCGCAGCGGCGGCATCGCGACGAGCCTCGTCGACGCCGCCAGCTGAGGGCCGCTGACCGGGCGTCGCAAAGCTACAAGGCGCCGCGACAGCCGCGGCCTATCCTCGCAGCACCAGCCACGAACGCGAGATGCGCGCCTCGATCGTCCTCTTCTTCGCTGCCGCCGCCGGGACATCGGCGGTCGGCGCCGCACCCGCGGCGAGCGAGCTCGCCTGGATCGCGGGGGATTGGCGGCAGTGCCGCGACGGCGAGGTCGTCGAGGAGCGCTGGCTCGGCCCGCGCGGCGACGTCCTCGTCGGCGCCAGCCTGACGACGTCGTCGAACGACGGCAAAACGAGCTGGGAGCACCTGCGCATCGCCCGCGACGGCGACACCTGGGTCTACTGGGCTTCGCCGCAGGGCCGCACGCCGGTGCCGTTTCGCCTCGTCGAGAGCGCGCCGGGCCGCGCGGTGTTCGCCAACCCCGATCGACCGTTCCCGAGCCGGATCGTCTACTGGCGCGACGGCGCCGACCTGCTCGCGCGCATCGAGGGCACGGTGCAGGACCGCGCCGTCGCGCGCGAGTGGCGCTATTCGCCAGGCAGCGCCGCCGACTGTCGCTGAAGCGCCCTTGCGACCCGCTCTGGCGCGGCGCATGATGGCCGCGCATCGCCGGGCGGGCGAGCCCAACGACAACCAGGCGCGCGTGCGCCACACGAGAGGAGACAGCATGTCTACGCGATTCAGCGTGAACGGTCGCACCGTCGACGCCAAGGCAGAGGCCGACACGCCGCTGCTCTGGGTCATCCGCGACGAGATCGGCCTGACCGGAACGAAATTCGGCTGCGGCGCTGCGCTTTGCGGCGCGTGCACCGTGCTTCTCGACGGCCAGCCGATCCGCTCGTGCCAGACGCCGGTGTCGGCGGTCGCCGGCCGCAAGGTGTCGACGATCGAGAGCCTGTCGCGCAACAACACGCATCCCTTGCAGAAGGCGTGGATCGCGCATGACGTGCCGCAGTGCGGCTACTGCCAGTCGGGCCAGCTGATGAGCGCTGCGGCACTGCTCTCGCACAACAAGAACCCGAGCGACGCCGACATCGACGCGGCGATGAGCGGCAACATCTGCCGCTGCGGGACGTATGCACGGATCAAGGCTGCGATCAGGACGGCAGCGGCCGAGATGCGCGGCGCAAGGAGCCAGGCATGAGCACGACGACGACCACCAGGCGCGGCGGGCTGTCGCGCCGCGGTTTCCTCCAGACCTCCGCGGTCGCGGGCGGCGGCCTCGCGATCGGCGCCAACCTCGCGGGCCTCAGCGTCGAGGCGCTCGCCGCGGGGACGATCCACACGCCCAACGCCTGGGTCCACATCGCCGACGACAACACGATCACGCTGATCTCGGCACGCTCGGAGATGGGCCAGGGCGTCTACACGTCGATGCCGATGCTGATCGCCGAGGAGCTCAACGTCGACGTGCGCACGGTGCAGGTCGTGATCGCGCCGCCGAACACCAAGCTCTACGGCAACGCGCTGCTCGGCGGCCCGCAGCTGACCGGCGGCTCGACGTCGGTTCGCGACGGCTGGGAGAAGCTTCGCGTCGCCGGCGCGCAGGTCCGCGAGATGCTCGTCAGCGCGGCGGCCGCGAAGTGGAACGTCGACGCGAAGACGCTGAAGGCCGAGAACGGCAACGTCACCGGCCCGGGCGGCAAGAAGGCGTCGTACGGCCAGCTCGCCGCGGCGGCATCGCAGCTGCCGGTGCCCGAGAAGCCGACGCTCAAGGAGCCCGGCGAATTTCGCATCGTCGGCAAGCGGACGCGTCGCCTCGACACGCCCGCCAAGAGCAACGGCACCGCCGAGTTCGGCATCGACGTCAAGCTCCCGGGCATGGTCTACGCGTCGCTCGAGCAGTGCCCCGTCATCGGCGGCACCGTCAAGAGCTTCGACGGCGCGAAAGCGAAGTCGATGCCGGGCGTGATCGACGTCGTCCAGATCCCCGACGGCGTCGCCGTCGTCGCCGACACCTACTGGCACGCGAAGAAGGCGCGCGAGGCGCTCGTCGTGCAGTGGGACGAAGGAGCGGGCGCGAGCCTCAACGAGAAGACGATGCTCGAAGGCATCCGCGCCGGCGCGCCGGGCGACAAGGTGATCCCATTGAAGGCGAACGGCGACGCCGACGCGGCGATCAAGGGCGCGAAGAAGGTCGTTCGCGCCGAATACGTGATGCCGCTGCTGTCGCACTCGCCGATGGAGCCGATGAACTTCACCGCGTGGGTCCACGACGGCAAGGTCGACCTGATCGGCCCGACGCAGTGGCAGGACGGCGCGCAGGGCACCGTCGCCAAGGCGCTCGGCGTCGATCCGCAGTCGATCAGCGTGCGCACGACGTTCCTCGGCGGCGGCTTCGGCCGGCGCATCGACGTCGACTTCATCGTCCAGGCCGCGCAGCTCTCGAAGGCGGTCGGCAAGCCCGTCAAGCTGATCTGGACGCGCGAGGACGACATGACGCACGACTTCTATCGTCCGCAGTCGCTGCACCAGATGGCCGCAGCGCTCGACGACGACGGCAAGCCGACGGCGATGACGTTCCGCATGGTCTCGCAGTCGATCACGGGCCGCGTCTTCGGGCTGCCGCTCGAGGTGCAGGACCCGCTGATGACCGAAGCGGCGATCGCGCCGTACGAGATCGCGGCGACGAAGCACGAAGTCGTCAAGCACGATGCGGGGCTTCGCGTCGGCTACTGGCGCTCCGTCAGCCATGCGCTCAACGCGTTCGCCAACGAGAGCTTCATCGACGAGTGCGCAGCGGCCGCCGGCAAGGACCCGCTCGCGTACCGGATGGCGCTGCTCGGCAAGCAGCCGCGCTTCGCCAACGTCCTGAAGATGGCCGCCGACAAGGCGGGCTGGGGAACTCCGGCGCCGGCGGGCCGCTCGCGCGGCATCGCGCTGATGGAGGGCTACGACACGTACATGGCGCAGGTCGCCGAGATCTCGATGCAGAACGGCGCGCCCGTCGTCCACAAGGTGACGGTCGTCGCCGACCTCGGCCGGATGGTCAATCCCGACACCGTCGAGGCGCAGATCCAGTCGGCCGTCGTCTTCGGGCTGTCGGCGGCGCTGTTCGGCGAGATCACGCTCGACAAGGGGCGCGTCCAGCAGACGAACTTCGACCGCTACCGCGTCGTGCGCATGAACGAGTCGCCGGCGATCGACATCACGCTCGTGCAGAGCAACGAGAAGCCGGGCGGCATCGGCGAGCCGGCGACCGCGCTGATCGGGCCCGCGGTCGCCAATGCGATGTACGCGGCGACCGGCAAGCGCGTGCGGCGGATGCCG
>DASSRF010000419.1:0-2100 GCA_035701945.1 Caldimonas sp.
GATGTCGCCGCCGCCCGCGCAGGACGGCGAGCTACAGTTCGCGCATGACGATCGAGCTGCCGGCCAATCCGATCCTCGTCGAGGCGATGCGCGGCGGCGTGCGCGAGTCGGCGCACCGCGGCGCGGTCGTCGTCGTCGACGCCGACGGCCGCCGCGTCGTCGAGCTCGGCGACGTCGAGCGCGCCGTCTTCCCGCGCTCGGCGGTCAAGCTGCTGCAGGCGATCCCGCTCGTCGAGAGCGGCGCCGCCGACCGCCTCGAGCTCGACGACCAGGAGCTCGCGATCGCGTGCGCTTCGCACAACGGCGAGCCCGAGCACGTCGCCGTCGTCGAGCGCATGCTCGCCAAGGCCGGCCTCGACGCGTCGGCGCTCGAGTGCGGGGTGCATTGGCCGCGGCAGACTCCGATCGCCAACGCGCTCGCCGCCGCCCACGGCGAGCCGAGCGCGCTGCACAACAACTGCTCGGGCAAGCACGCCGGCTTCCTCTGCCTGGCATGCATGCTCTCGGGAGCCGGCCACGTTCGCCAGTACGCGAAGGGCTACGTCGCACCACGCCACCCGGTGATGCGCGCCGTCACCGAGGCGCTGCAGGCAGCGACCGGCCACGACCTCGGCCAGGCGCCGCGCGGCATCGACGGCTGCTCGATCCCGACCTTCGCGATTCCGCTGCACGCGCTCGCCCTCGCCTTCGCTCGCGTCGGCACCGGCAAGGGTCTGCGTCCGGGCCACGCGCGCGCGGCGGCGCGCTTGCGCCAGGCGGTCGCGAGCGAGCCGTTCATGGCCGCGGGCACCGACCGCTTCGACACCGAGGTGATGCAGGCGCTGCGCGAGCGCGTCTACTGCAAGGTCGGTGCCGAGGCGGTCTTCTGCGCGAGCTTCCCGGAGCGCGGGCTCGGCGTCGCGATCAAGATCGACGACGGCAACACCGCGCGCGCGGCCGAGGTCGCGATGGCGGCGACGATCGAAGCGTTCGTCGAGCTCGACGCGGACCAGGCTTCGCTGCTGCATCGCCTGAGCGAAGTGCATCTGCGCAACTGGAACGGCATCGACGTCGGCACGCTGCGCGCGACCGACGCGCTGCGCGAGGGGCTCGCGCGCCGCGCGTGACGGCGCGATGGACCGGCGCGCGTTCGTTGCTGCCTCCACCGGCTGCCTGATCATCGCGCCTTCGCTCGCCGACGCGCAGCCGGCGAAGGCGCGCCGGATCGGATTCCTCACCTACGCGACTGCAGAGCAGAGCGCGACCCTGCTGCGCGAGTTCAGCGACGCGCTGCGCAGGCTCGGCTACGTCGAAGGCCGCGACACGGTGATCGAGACTCGCTACGGCGACGGTACGCTCAACGGCATGCACGATCTCGCCGGTGCCGTCGTGCGCTCGCGCGTCGACATCATCGTGACGGGCAGCAACCCGATCGCGGACGCCGCGAAGCGGGCGACGACGACGATTCCGATCGTCATGGTCGGAACGCTCGATCCCGTGGGTTTCGGAATCGTCGCCGACCTCGCGCGTCCCGGCGGCAACATCACCGGCCTGTGCGTCGATGCCAGCGAAGAGACCGCCGGCAAGCTGCTCAGCCTGCTGACCGAGGCCCTGCCCGGGCTGTCGCGCGTCGGCGTCCTGCGGTTCGCGGGCTATCGCGATCGCTCGATCGAGGTCGCGGCGCAACGGCTGGGCATCGAGCTCCAGATCGAGGAAGCCAGCCTCGACGAGTTCGACGGCGCATTCGCGCGGCTGGTGGGCAAGCGTGTCGCCGCGGTGGTCATCCGGGGCCCGTTCTACGTGCGGCGGCAACACGTGGCCGATCTCGCGATCAAGCACCGTCTGCCCGCGATCCACGGGCTGAGGGAGTACGCGGAAGCGGGTCTGCTCATGTCGTATGGACCGAACCTGGCAGACCTCTATCGACGCGCGGCGGGCTACGTCGACAAGATCCTCAGGGGAGCGAAACCCGGGGAGCTGCCGATCGAGCAGCCGACGAAGTTCGACCTCGTCATCAACGTGCGCACCGCCAGCGCGCTCGGGCTGGCGATCCCGCGATCGGTGCTGCTGCGCGCCGACGAGCTGATCCGCTGACGCGCACGGGATCAGAACGACAGGGCG
>DASSRF010000420.1:0-8968 GCA_035701945.1 Caldimonas sp.
CCGATCACCGCCTTCGCGGCGCCCGGGGACGCCACCGGCGCGTGCCCGGCGCCCTCGCGCTCGAACGTCGAGCGCAGGATCGAGGAGCACGCCGGCCGCGGCATGCAGTCGCTGGTCGCCTTCGTGCAGCGCACGCGGCCGATCTACCAGTTGAACGTCGAAGACGCCGTGGCGTGGGTCGACAGCGAGCGCGAGCGCCGCACCGCGTGCCTGCGCGCTTCGGCCGAGAAGCCGACGAACTGAGCGCCCTGAGTCGCGCGCGGGTTCGCCGCGCGCGCGACTCGCTGCGCCACGCGCGCCGACGGCGCGCGTTTTCTTGTCAGCCCTTCGGGTACTTCGCGTTCGCGCGCTTGACGTAGTCGTTGGTCCAGATCGCGGCGAGGTCGATCTTGGCGTTCGCGATCTCGGGGTCGATGCTCGCGAGCGCGCGCCGCGCCGTCTCGGCGCCGGCCTCGGGGATCGTGCCGTCGGGCGACAGCGCACCCTTGGCGGCGATGAACGCGTCGACGTAGACGGCACGATCGCCGAGCAGGTAGCTCTCGGGCACCGCCTTGATGATGTCGCTCGGACCGGCGTTCTGGATCCACTTCTCGGCGCGCACGATCGCGTTGGCGAGCGCCTGCGCCGTGTTCGGGTTCTTGTCGAGGAACGTCTGCTGCGTGTAGAGACAGCCGGCCGGCATCGGCCCGCCGAAGACGCGGTCGGCCTCGGCGACGACGCGCGTGTCGGAGACGATCTTCAGGTCGCCCGAGCGCGCCAGCTGCGTGATCACCGGGTCGAGGTTCGAGATGGCGTCGATCTGCCCCGAGCGCATCGCCGCCACCGCGCCGCTGCCGGCGCCGATGCCGATGATCGCGACGTCTCCCGGCTTCAGCCCGACCTTGGCGAGGACGAAGTTGGCGAGGATGTTGGTCGACGAGCCCGGCGCCGTGACGCCGAGCTTCTTGCCCTTGAGCTCGGCGAGCGACTTGAAGTTGGGCATCGTCTTCGGGTTGATGCCGAGGACGATCTGCGGCGCGCGGCCCTGCAGCACGAACGCGCGCAGCCGCTGGCCCTTCACCTGCATGTTGATCGTGTGCTCGAAGGCGCCCGAGACGATGTCGGCGCTGCCGCCGATCATCGCCTGCAGCGCGCGCGAGCCGCCGGCGAAGTCGGCGATCGTGACCTCGAGGCCTTCCTGCTTGTAGTAGCCCTGCGTCTCGGCGATCGTGAGCGGCAGGTAGTAAAGCAGGTTCTTGCCGCCGACCGCGACCGTGAGCTTGGGCTTCTCGAGCGCTTGCGCGCGGACGATCGACGGAAACGCGACCAGCGCCGGGGCGGCGGCGGCGGCGCGAAGCAGGTGGCGGCGGTGCATGCGATCTCCTCGGGGACGTTCGGCGCTCGGGCGGGCGGCCACTGTAGCAGCGGGGTCGGCCGCGCCGCGTCCGTAGAATCGCGCGAGATGAGACTGCGCATCGGGCGCTGGGGAACCTTGGCAGCGCTGGCGCTGGTCGCATCGGCCGCGGCGTTCGCACAGCCGCGCCCGACGGTGGCGCCGCCCCCCTTGGCGGCACCGCCCCCCGAGATCGCGGCGTCGGCGGCCGCGGCGCCGAGCGCGCCGGTGTCGCTCTCGGCGCGCAAGGTCTACGAGCAGGCGCGCTCGCAGCTCGTCCAGATCCGCACCGTGCTCAAGGGCCGTGCCAGCCAGACCTCGGTCGGCTCGGGCTTCTTCGTCACGCCGCAGGGACACATCCTCACCAATTTCCACGTCGTCAGCGAGGCGGCGCTCAAGCCCGAGCAGCACGACCTCGTCTACGTCACCGCCGACGGCCGCGAGGCGCCGCTCACGATCCTGCAGCTCGACGTCCTCCACGACCTCGCGCTGCTGCGCGCCGCCGACGCGGCTCCGAGCGGAGGCGGCGCCGGCAAGCGGTTCGATGCGCTCGCGTTCCGGCCGGCGAGCGAGCCGCTCGCGCAGGGCGAGCGCATCTACTCGCTCGGCAACCCGCTCGACGTCGGCTTCGCGGTGACGCAGGGCACGTACAACGGCCTCGTCAAGCGCAGCTTCTATCCGCAGATCTTCTTCGGCGGCGCGCTCTCGGCGGGGATGAGCGGCGGCCCCGCGCTCGACGAGGAAGGCCACGTCGTCGGCGTCAACGTCGCCCGCCGCATCGACGGCGAGCAGGTCAGCTTTCTCGTTCCCGGCGAGTTCGCGAGCGCACTGCTCGCGCGCGGCAAGGACGCGGCGCCGATCGTCGGCTCGGCGTACCCGATCGTCGACGAGCAGCTGCTCAAGCACCAGGAGATGCTCACCGAGCGGTTCATCGCGCAGGGCTGGAAGGACGCGACGCATCCGCGCTACCGCGTCCCGGTGCCGCCCGACGTCTTCATGCGCTGCTGGGGGACGAGCACGGTGTCGCAGACTGGCGGGCTGGACTTCGAGCGCTCCGACTGCGTGATGGACACGCGCATCTTCGTCGGCGACTTCACGACCGGGACGATCAGCCTGCGCCACGAGAGCTACGACGGCACCAAGCTCGGGACCATGCGCTTCGCCTCGCGCTACTCGGCGAGCTTTCGCAACGAGTCGTTCGTGCGGCTGTCGTCGCAGCACCAGACCAAGCCGCGCTGCGAGGAGGACTACATCGACCGCGACGGGCTGCCGCTGCGCGCGGTCGTCTGCATGCGCGCCTACAAGAAGCTGCCGCAGCTCTACGACGTCGCGGTGCTCGTCGCGACGCTCGACCAGAGCCAGACCGGCGTGCAGGGCCGCTTCGACGCGCAGGGCGTGAGCTTCGCCAACGCTCAGCGCCTCGCCAAGCACTATCTCGACGCATACCGATGGGTGGCGCCGCACTAGCCGAGATCGAGGCGAGCGTGCCGGCCGCGACGCCGGCGCCCGCGCTGCTCGAGGTCGTCGACCGCGACGGCCTGGTGCGCCAGTCGTGGCGGATCGAACGCTGGCCGGTGACGATCGGGCGCGCGCTCGACAACACGATCGTCCTCAGCGATCCGCACGTCGCCGCCCACCACGCGACGATCGACCTCGTCGCGGGCGGCGGCGCGTCGCCCGCGAAGGTCGTCGTCGCCGCCGGCGAGACGAAGAACGGCGTCGTCGTCGGCCGCCGCGACCGTGTCGCCGGGGGCGCTGCGCGCGAGATCGCCGACGACGGCCGCGACGTCGAATTGCAGATCGGCCGCGCCCAGCTGCGCCTGCGCCTGCCCGGCCACGCGCTCGCCGCCGAGCAGCCGATGAGCGCGGTCGCCGACACCGAGCACCGCTGGCCGCCGACGCTCGGCTTCGCCGCCGCGGTGCTCGCGATCGTGCTCGCGAACGTGTGGATCGAGACCGACCCCGAGGCGCTCGTGCGCAGCGCCGGCACGGTGGTGCTCTCGACGATCGCCGGCGGCGCGATCTGGTGCGGGCTCTGGGCGCTGCTGTCGAAGACGTTCACCCGGCAGAGCCACTTCGGCTGGCACGTCCGAGTCTTCGTCGTCGCCAGCCTGGTGCTGCTCGGCCTCTCGGTCGTGCCGCCGCTCTTCGCGTTCGCGTTCTCGTGGCCGTGGCTGACCGACTTCAGCTTCATCGCCGTCTACGCGACCGCCGCCGCAGCGATCTACTTCCACCTGCTCGCGGTCGAGCCGTCGCGGCGCAGGCTCATGCGCGGCGTCGCCGCGACCGGCTTCGTCGTCGGCGTCGCGCTCTCGCTCTGGTTCAACGTCCAGCGCACCGGCCGACCCGGCGAGGAGCTCTACATGAATCACCTCTTCCCGCCGCAGCTGCGCCTCGCCAGGCCGAAGTCGGTCGACGGCTTCATCGCCGGGCTCGCGCCGATGCAGGCGATCCTCGACAAGCAGGCCAAGGAGCGCGGCAGCGGCGAAGGCGACGATCGGGGCGACGATGACGAGTGAGCGAAGCGCGGCGGCGCGCACCGTGCTCGTCACCGGCGGCAGCCGCGGCATCGGCGCGGCGACGTGCCGCATCGCCGCGCGCGAAGGCTGGGCCGTCGCCGTCAACTACGCGCGCGACCGCGCCGCCGCCGACGCCGTCGTCGCCGCCATCGCCGCCGCCGGCGGCCGTGCGCTCGCGGTCGGCGCCGACGTCGCGAGCGACGACGAGGTGCGCGCGATGTTCGCCGCGATCGACGCCGCGCTGCCGCCGCTCGCCGGCCTCGTCAACAACGCCGGCGTCGTCGACCTCGCTGCGCGCGTCGACGCGATCGGCGTCGAGCGGCTGCAGCGGATGTTCGCGATCAACGTCTTCGGCAGCTTCTACTGCGCGCGCGAGGCGGTGCTGCGGATGACGACGCGGCCGGCTGCGGGCGCGCCGGGGGCGCACGCCGGCGGCGCGATCGTCAACGTCTCGTCCGCCGCCGCCAGGCTGGGCGGCCCGGGCCAGTACGTCGACTACGCCGCCGCGAAGGGCGCGATCGAGACGTTCACGATCGGCCTCGCCAAGGAGGTCGCGGGCGAGGGGATCCGCGTCAACGCCGTGCGCCCGGGAATCATCGCGACCGAGATCCACGCGTCGGGCGGCGCGCCCGGCCGCGTCGAGCAGATGGCGCCGCAGCTGCCGATGCGCCGCGCCGGCACGGCCGAGGAGGTCGGCGAGGCGATCGTCTGGCTGCTGTCGGAGCGCTCGAGCTACACCACCGGCTCGATCGTGGAAGTCACCGGCGGTCGCTGACGCGCAGCGCCAACCGGCCCAGCAGTTGCCGGCGCCTCGCTTTCGGAGCAGGGAAGCGAAGCTGGGGAGCGAGCAGTCCTGTTGCCGCGAGCGAGGTGGCCGCGGCTAAGCCGCGGCCATCTGCGCGAGTGCCGCGAGAAGGGCGCCAGCGGCGCGCTTCTCGGCCGCACTCGCGATGCCGAGATACGGCTCGAGCGTGAAGCGCGCCTCGGCGTGCACCGAGTCCCACATGCCGCGCGCCGGCACGCGCGCCTTGAGGTCGCTGAACTCGGCGATCAGCGCGCTCGACGTATCGGCGAGACGCTGCGCGGCGACGGCTTCGAGGACGCGCAGCTCGATCAGGCCGACGACCGACCAGAAATCCGGGCTCTGGCTCGCCGCGCGCGCGAGCGACTCCTGGACCGCGCGCATCCGGTCGACCGCGAGCTCGGCCGGACGGCGTTCGAGGAACGCGAGCCGGATCTCGGCGCTGATGCCGTTCTTCGCGGGGTAGTAGAGGTTGTCGGCGTTGGCCTCGCGCGCCAGGCGCTCGGCGTTGCCGTAGTGCAGCACCATCGCCCGCAGCGCGGCGAGACGGTCGCCCGAGATCGACTGCGCCTTCGCGCGTCGCCCGCCGCGCGCGCGCTCAGCGGCATCGTCGGCACGGCTCTCGATCATCACCAGCCGCTTGTACGCCGAGCCGAGCAGCGCCTCGCGCTCGACCGTCGGCTGGATCGCGACGAGCTTGCCGAGCCGCGCGATCGCCTCCTCGACGTCGCGCCGCCCCGCGGTCGGGTCGGGGTTCGACTCGCCGCGGCGCGCAAGCTGGTTGCCGAGCTCCTCGGCGGCCTTGAACGAGGCGCTGCCGTCGCCGGCGTGGACCGCGGCGCGGTACCAGTCGATCGCCTTGTCGACGTCGCGCGCGTCGGCATACGCGAGCCCGAACGCCTCGGCGACCGCGCCCATCCCGCCCCAGAGCGCGGCGAACTTCTCCTCGAGGAAGCGGATCTTGTCGCGCTGCGCCTGGGCGAGGATCTTCTGCCTCGCCGGATCGACGTCGCCGCCGAAGCGCAGCGTGATCGAGATCGTCTCGAGCGCGAGCGTCAGCGCCGGCGGCGACGACACCCCGGCGAACTCGTCGCTCGGCGTCGCCGCCTGACGCTGCGCGTCGCCGACGTCGCGCTGCCACGTCCAGCCGGGATCGCCGTAGCACTGGTACGCCGACCACGTGTTGCCGCCGTCGCCGCCGCGCCAGGCGGCGGTGCGCGCGGCGGCCACCGCGTCGATGAAGCGGCTGCCGGAGAGCAGCGCGTCGTAGAACGTCGTCGCGAACAGCTCCGCCGGCTTGTCCTCGACCGCCCAGCCGGCGGCGATGACGCAGCGAACGCCGACCTCGATCAGCGCCTCGGCGATCGTCGCCGCGAACTCGGCGCGGTCGTACGGCGCGAGCACCGTCTTCGCGTCGAGCGCGGCGAGGTGGCAGCAGTTGAGGAAGACGAGCTCGGGAACGACGCGCATCGCCTTGACCTCGGCGGCGCCGAGGTAGGTGCCGCCGGACAGGACGACGCCGCCGTCGGCGCCCGGCGCGCCGTGGCCGGCGACGTGGACGATGCGGTACGGCCGCTCGAAGAGCGCGTTGATGATGTCGCGGGCGTCGTCGTTGCCGCACGTGAGCGCACGCACGCGCGCCGCGTCGACGCCGGCAGGGCCCGACGTCAGGCGCGTCGCGACCGCGATCGCCTCGGCGCGCGCTCCCGGCAGCGGCGGGTACATCGACTCGTCGACCATCGGCTCGCCGATCACCAGGATGCTGCCGTCGGCGTTCGCGTCCGAGACCTGCGAGCGGAACTCCTTGGTGCGGAGCTTTCTCAGCAGCTTGCTGCGGATCGCCCACGGCCGCGGGTCGCTTCCCGACAGCTCGGCCGACGACGTGTCGAGCACCTCCCACGGCAGCGCGGCGGTGGCGCGCTCGAGCTCGATCACCATCTCGCTCGTGCCGCCGAGGAACGGCTCCATCTCGACCGGCACCAGCAGGTCGAACAGCGTCCTGCCGATCTGCGCGTCGCGGTTGGCGCTGTTCGACGCCTTGGCGACGAGCTCCTTGACGAGCGTCGTCTGCGTCTGCTGGGCACGCACTTCGGTGCGTGCGCGCTTGGTGTCGAGCGTGTAGGTGATCGTCGGCGCGCCGCCGTCGTCGGGCTTGCCGAGCGTCGCGCTGATGAAGTCGTACGACGCGCCGCGGTAGCTCGAGTCGAGCGAGCGGCGCAGCGCGCCCGCGCCCGACTGCACGAAGCCGACGACCTTGAGCTGGCTCGGCGCCGCGGTCGCCTGCACCTGGAGCGAGCGCCACGCTTCGCTCGCGCGATCGAGATAGAACTCGACGAGGATCAGCCGCCCGACCTGCGGCCAGCCGCTGTCGTGCAGCTTCTGGTTGGCCTCCCACGTTCCCTGCGCGACGAGGCGCGCCGCGGTGCCGGCGCTGATGCCGGTGCCGCCGCTGCCGATCAGCGTCGCCGCGAGCTCGAACTCGGCCGGTGCGCCGCCCTCCTTCTCGGCGAGCCGCTGCGCGTACGCGATCACCGCCTGGCGCACGGTGTAGACGAGGTCGACGGCGCGCAGCTTTCCTTCTTCGCCGAGGCCGGCGACGATGACCGCGAGCGGACGCGCCATCGCGAGCACGTTGTTCGGGTCCTTGCGGACGTTGCCGAAGATCTGGTGCGTGCCGATCGCCTCGGGATAGAGCCCGGCGGCGAGCGATCGGCTCATCGCGCGGCTGACGAGACGGTCGACGACGGCCTCGGTGCCGGTGAGCGCGAGCGAGCGATAGTGGCCGACGACGAGCGGCTGGTGGACGAACTTGAGGTCGGCGTTGAGGACCGAGACGTGCAGCGCGCGGCCCGCGCTCGCGGTGCGCGCGGCCGCGGTTGGCGCGCGCGTGCCGACGCCGAGGACGTCGGCCGGCGTCGACGGCGGCGCAGAGAGCTGGACGCCGCGCGACGGCCGGCTGCGCGCGACCGCGGTGGCCGCCGGCGCCGAGCGCAGCGTCGTCACGCTCGCCGGATCGAGCGACTCGAGCAGCGCCGTCTCGCCGCGCTCGAGCAGCTCGAGGTAGGCGGGGAACGCCTGCGCGACCGACGGCAGGTCGCCGTGCACCGCATCGAGCTTCCACGTCGGCACGCCGGGCAGGACGGCGCTCGTGAGCGGCACGCGGCCGTCGCCGCCGCCGACGGCGTCGGTGTATTCGAGGCCGCTCTCGGCCATCACGATGCCGCCCGGCGTGAACGGCGCGTTGCCGACGACGAGCAGCGTCTTGCCGTCGCCCGCGAACGCGCCGGCTTTGCCGTCGAGCCGTCGGCGCAACGCGACCGCGAGGTCGAGGATCGGCTGCGGCGGCGCGCTCCAGCCGTAGATCGTCTTCTGGATGCCTTCGAGGTGCCAGAGGCTGCGGTCGAGGAGCCGCTGCAAGTCTTCGGCGGCGAGCTTTTGCCACGTCTCGCTGCGATCGAGGGCATACGTCGGGTCGAGCAGCGCTGCCTGCAGCTGCAGGAAGCCCGGCATGCCCGCCATCACCTCGCGCGAGGCGACGTTGTCGAACAGCGATCCGAACGCGGCGAGCGCGTTGCCGAAGGTGTCGTCGCCCGACATCGTCTGCATCGGCGACCACGAGCCGCCGTTCGGCGTCCCGAGCATGAGGAAACGCGCGCCGTCGCGCGCCATCATCCGCGCCCACGTGTCGGGCTTCTCGAGCGCCATCGTGCGCGCGACGAGGCCGCCCATCGAGTGGGCGACGATGCGCACCGGCTGCTGGCTGCGCCCGCGCGCGGTGAGCGCGACGTCGACCTCGGAGCCGAGCCGCCGCGCCTCGTCCTCGATCGGCCGCCGCCAGTCGTACGCGAACGGGATCACCTCGTGGCTGTCGGCGAGCCGCTCGATGAGCTCGCCGTAGAGGTTGCCGACCGGCCCGTCGGGCTCGACGCTCGTCGCCGTCTTCGGATCCCACGCGAGCGCCTTCAGGTTGTTGACGATGCGAAAGCCGAGCCAGATCCGCTTGCCGTCCTTCTTCAGGTTCGAGCCGACGATCCCGGGGATCACGAACACGGCCGGCCGCTCGCCCGCGGCGCCGCCAGCGCCGCGCGAGCGCGCGACCGCGACCGCGGCGCGCGTTCCGCTCGCGTCCTCGCCCGCCCACGACAACGGCCCGATCGCAGCGAAGTCGGCGGGCCGGTCGTCGAGCAGCGCGCTCGCGATCGCCTGCACCGTCCGCTCGTTGCTGAAGTAGTTGAAGTGCGAGACCTTGCCGCCCTTGTCGAGCAGGAAGCGCGC
>DASSRF010000421.1:0-7351 GCA_035701945.1 Caldimonas sp.
GGACCCGGCGGCGCCGATTCCGTGGGCGGTCGCCGGCCGCACCGCACCGCATCTGCCGCCGGCCAAGCCGCTCGCGATCGCGCGCGCACCCGCCGCGGCGACGCACGCTGCCGCTGCGGCGCCGCCGGCGCCGACGGGCGCGGGCACGTCGACGGCGAGCGAGACCGCGTCGACTTCGGTCGCAGCGACGCAGGCACCGTCAGCGTCGTCGACGCCGCCGACGACGGCGATGGGGAGCGGCGCGCCGACCGTCAACGTCGCCGCCGTTCCGCGCGACCTGCAGCCGGCGCCGTCGGCGTTTCCCGGCGCGCGCGGACGCGAGACCGCGGCGGCGAACGGCGGCGACGGCGCGGTCGATCTCGTCGGCCGCGCCAGCGACGTCATGACCAACCACGTGCCGCGGCTCGCGCAGCAGGCGCAGCGCTCGGTCGCGCGCGTCCTCTACGCGGCCGGTCGCTCCGAGCACGTCCGCGACGACGACGACATCCGCGCGTCGGCGGCGGCCGTCGCGCGCAGCGCCGGCGACCCGCTCGGCGGAATGACGCTGCTGCCGCGCGACGCACAGCAGCTCAACGACCAGGCGCGCGCCGAGTACGCGCGCCGCGGCGCCACGCCCGACGTGCTGATGCTGCAGGTGCGCGCGTTCGGCGCCAACCCGATGGACGCCGAAGTCGCCGGCAACCTCGCGTTCCTGCTGCTGCGCCAGCGCCCGGCGCAGGCCGAGGCGGCGCGGCAGCTCGCGCTGCACGCGCTGACGCTGCGAACGCGCCAGGCCGAGGCACGGATCGAGGACTGGGCGACGTTCGCGATCGCGAGCGCGCTCACCGGCCGCGAACGCGACGCGCGCAACGCGCTCCTCGTCACGCTCGCGCTCGCGCCGAACCTCGAGCGCCAGTGCAAGGCGGCGCTCGACGTCGTCGCGCTCTACGGCGAGCGGCTGCGCGCTCCGGTCGAGGCGATGCTGCAAAGCGCGCAGTCGTCGCGCGCCGGCCAGCAGTCGGCGTTCTGCGAGTGGCCGCCGCACTGGGTCGTGAGCGGCGCGCGCTGACTCTCGCGGCCGCGTCCCGCGTCCGCGCTCAGAGCTCGAACGCGCGCCGCAGCACGCGCCAGTAGCCGACCGGGGCGAGGCGCTCGAGCAGCGCGACGACGACCGCGTCGCCGCCGACGAGGACGCGCGCCCGCCGCCGCTCGACGGCGCGCACGATGATCTCGCCGGCGCGCCCGGGCGGCATGCGCAGCTTCCTGTCGGCAGCGGCGCGGCGACGCTCGATCTCGTCGGCGTCGACGCCCGCGGGAGCGCGCGCGCTGCGCGCGATCGCCGTCGCGACGCCGCCGGGATGGGCGACCGTCACGCCGACGCGGCTGCCGGCGAGCTCGTGGCGGAGCGCGTTGGAGAAGCCCCGCACCGCGAACTTGCTCGCCGAGTACGCGGTCTGCCCGGCCGGAGCGACGATGCCGTAGATGCTCGAGACGTTGACGATGCGCGCGTCGTCGCTCGTCTGCAGGAGCGGCAGGAACGCGCGCGTCATGCGCACGACGGCGTCGAAGTTGATCGCCATCAGCCAGTCGAAGTCCTGGGCGCTGACCTGCTCGAAGGTGCCGCCGAGCGCGACGCCGGCGTTGTTGACGAGCAGGTCGACGCGGCCGAGCCCGCTGCGCACCAGCTCCGGCAGCGCGGCGACGGCATCGCGATCGGTGACGTCGAAACGATGCACGACCGCGCGCACGCCGAGCGCCGCGGCGGCATCGGCGGCGCCTGCGAGCCCTTCGGCATCGACGTCGACGAGCGCGAGGTGGGCACCGCGGCGCGCCAGCGCGAGCGCGACCGCGCGACCGATCCCGCCGCCGGCGCCGGTGACGACGGCGACGCGGCCGCGCAGCTGCATGGGCGCCGTCACGGCGGCGCCGCGGCGGTGCCGAAGCCGAGCACGCCGTCGTCGATCCGGCTCCAGCGCATCGCGCGGACGTCGTGGAGGTAGCTCTGCCGCACCTGCCACGGCATGCGCGTGCCCTGCTTGGGAAGCTGGTCGAGCGCGCGCTGCACGTAGCCCGACGTGAAGGTGAGGAACGGCGCCTTCTCGACCGACGGGTCGCGGCGCGGCACGACGATCGTCGCGCCGCGTCGGTCCATGTGGCGCAGCAGCCGGCAGACCCAGTCGGCGATCAGGTCCGCGCGCAGCGTCCACGACGCGTTCGTGTAGCCGAAGGTGAGCGCGAGGTTGGGCACGTCGCTCAGCATCATCCCCTTGTACGCCATCGCATCGCCGGGCCGGACCGGCTTGCCGTCGACCGCGATCGCGATGTCGCCGAGGACGTTCAGCTTGAGGCCGGTGGCGACGACGACGACGTCGGCGGGCAGCGTCGTTCCCGACGCGAGCCGGATGCCTTCGGCGGTGAAGCGCTCGATCGTGTCGGTGACGACGCTCGCACTGCCCTTGCGGATCGCCTGGAACAGGTCGGCATCGGGGACGAGACAGATGCGCTGGTCCCATGGGTCGTAGCGCGGCGAGAAGTGGAGGTTGGCGTCGCAGCCCGGGCCGGCGAGATCGCCCGCCATCTCGACGAGTCGGCGCTTGACCAGCTGCGGGCGACGGCGGGCGAGTCGGTAGTAGTACGTGCCGATGAGGACGTTCTTCCAGCGCGCGAGCGCCGAGGCGGTGCGCTCCGGCAGGATCGCGAGCAGCGCCTCGGCGATCCGGTCGCGCGCCGGCCGGGCGACGACGTACGTCGGCGAGCGCTGCAGCATCGTGACGTGCGCCGCCGTCGCGGCGAGCGCCGGGACGAGCGTCACCGCGGTCGCGCCGCTGCCGATCACGACGACGCGCTTGCCGGCGACGTCGAGCCGCTCGGGCCAGAACTGCGGATGGACGATGGTGCCGCCGAAGTCCGCCTCGCCGGCGAAGTCGGGCCGGTGGCCTTCGGCGTAGCTGTAGTAGCCGGCGCAGACGTAGAGGAAGCGCGCGCGCCAGACGACCGCGGTGCCGTCGGCGAGGCGCTCGCCGTGCACCGTCCAGGCGGCGTCCGCGCTCGACCACTCGGCGCGACGGACGGCGTGGCCGAAGCGGATGCCCGGCACGATCCCTGCCTCCTCGGCGGTGTCGCGGATGTAGCGCAGGATCGACGCGCCGTCGGCGATCGCCCGCGGCTTGGTCCACGGCCGCAGGCGATAGCCGAGCGTGAACATGTCGGAGTCGGAGCGCACGCCGGGATAGCGGAACAGGTCCCAGGTGCCGCCGATCGCGTCGCGCGCCTCGACGATGCACCAGCGCTTGCCGGGACAGCGCTGCTGGAGATGGTGCGCGGCGCCGATTCCCGAGAGGCCGGCGCCGACGATCAGGACGTCGAGCAACTCCGCGTCGGCGGCCGTGGGTGGAGGCGGGGCGATGGAAGCGATGTTCATCGGCAGGGCGCGATCGGCGATCGAAACAATTGCCAACTGTATGTGCCGTTTCTCGCGCCGTCGCCGCCTCCTCCCGAACGGTGAAGCGGCCCGGGCACGGTCTCGGGCATGATCGTTGCCATGGCGCCGCCCCCTGCCGACCTCCACGCCGTCGCGCGCGCGGCCATCGCGCGCTGCCGGCCATGAGCGACGTCTCCGAGGACGCCCGGGCGAACGCGGCTCGCCGATCGATCGAGCTGCTGAACGCGCAGGCCGACGTCGTTCGCGCCGAGCTCGCGCAATTGCGCCGCGAGCTCGCGCAGGTGCAGGAGGAGCTGAGCACCCTCAGGACCAAGCAGGTGCTCGAGGTCAACGCCGAGCTCGTCCAGGCCGCGGTGCACGCCGACAGCGTCGCGCAGACCGCCGTCAGCAGCCTCGACGAGCTCGCGCGCTCGACGCAGCACGACGAGCTCACGGGTGCGCCGACGCGCGCGCTGCTGCTCGACCGCCTCGAGAACGCGATCGCGATGGCCGGCCGCCGCTCGACCCGCGTCGGCGTGATCTTCGTCGACCTCGACGGCTTCAAGCAGATCAACGACAGCCTCGGCCATGCGGTCGGCGACCAGGTGCTGCAGCTCGCGACGCGCCGGCTCGAATCGGCGGTTCGCGAATCGGACTCGGTCAGCCGCCACGGCGGCGACGAGTTCGTCGTCCTGCTCGCCGAGCTCGCGCGGCCGAGCGACGCCGCCGCGGTCGCGCAGAAGATGATCGAGACGCTGCAGGCACCGGCGTTGATCGGGCCGCACCGGGTCGCGGTGTCGGCGAGCCTCGGCATCAGCGTCTACCCCGAGGACGGCGACGACCCGAACACGCTGATCGAGTGCGCCGACGCGGCGATGTACCGCGCCAAGCGCGCCGGCCCCGGCGGCTACGCGTTCTGCAGCGACATCGCCGAGGGCACGCACCGCGAGGGACGCTCGGCCGGCGACGCGCTGCCGCATCGGCGGGGTGACAGCGCGCTCGCCGAGCACGAGGCGCGCCTGCGCGAGCTGCTCGAGGCCAACAAGCAGCTCGTCAGCGCGGCGCAGACGGCGCAGCGGCTGCAGGCCAACGCCGAGGAAGCGCACCACCGCCAGATCAACTTCGTCGCGATGGCGGCGCACGCGCTGCGCAACCCGCTGTCGGCGATGCGCGTCGCCGCGATGACGATGCAGCACCCGCGCGCCGACGACGCCATGCGCGCCAGCCAGCACGAGATCATCCAGCGCCAGAGCGCGCACATGGCGCGGCTGATCGACGACCTGCTCGACGGCTCGCGCGTCGGCGCGCGCGAGTTCCGCCTCAAGTGCAGCCACCTCGAGCTCGCCGGCATCCTGCGCGACGCGATCGCGGCGTGCCGCCACGCGATCGACAAGAAGCAGCAGCGGCTGCTCGTCGAGCTCGACCCCGCGCTCGCCGTCGTCCACGGCGATCCGCAGCGGCTGACGCAGGTCTTCACGAACCTGCTCAACAACGCGTCGCGGCGCTCGCATCCGGGCGGCGACATCCTGCTCGCGACCAAGTGCGGCGCCGACCAGATCATCGTCACCGTCGCCGACCACGGCGTCGGCATCGCTCCTGAAGAGCTGCCGCACATCTTCGACCTGTTCGCCGTCGACAGCAGCGTTCCGGTCGACGAGTCGGGCCTCGGCATCGGCCTGGCGGTCGTCCACGAGCTCGTCAAGGCGCACGGCGGGACGGTCGCGGCGAGCAGCGCCGGCAGGGACCTCGGCAGCGAGTTCATCGTTCGCCTGCCGCTCGCGGCGACGGCCTGAAACGAACGCAACGGTCGCGGTGCGCGGCGGACCGCACGTCTCTGTGTGGCGCACGCGGGCGTGGTGCACGCGGGCGCGGGCGGCGGGTGGCCGATTTCCTCCATGTCCCCCGGGCCTGGCCGTTCAGGCCAGGCCCGGGGGACATGGAGCAAAACAGGGCGCCCTGTCGTCCCGATCCCGTGTGCCTCCGACGCGCTTCATTTCAACGCAGGACCCCGTCGATCTTGTCGCGCCAGAACCCCTGCGGCGGCGCGTCGCCGAAGCCGGCGCGGACGTTGTCTTCCATGTGCCCGCGCCGCCTCGTCCCCGGGATCGCGCACGTCACCGCCGGATGCGAGAGGACGAACTTCAGCAGCACCTGCGCCCAGCTCGCGCAGCCGATCTCGGCGGCCCACGGCGGCAGCGGCCGGGCGAGCAGCGCGCGCAGCAGGCCGCCGCCGCCGAACGGCATGTTGACGATGACGGCGACGCCGCGCTCGGCGGCGAGCGGCAGGATTCGTCGCTCGGCGGCGCGGTCGTCGAGCGCGTAATCGATCTGGAGGAAGTCGAGCCGCTCCGAGCGCAGCACCGATTCGACCTCGGGGTACGCCGACGAGGTGTAGTGGGTGATGCCGAGATAGCGGACGCGCCCCGCTTCCTTCCAGCGCCTGAGCGTGCTCAGCTGGGTGCGCCAGTCGACCAGGTTGTGGACCTGCATGAGATCGATGCGATCGACCTTCAGCAGCCGCATCGAGTTCTCCATCTGGCGGATTCCCTCGTCGCGCCCGCGCGTCCAGACCTTGGTCGCGACGAACGCCTCGCCGCGGCGCCCGCTCGCGGCGAGCAGCTCGCCCGTCGTCTGCTCGGCGCGGCCGTACATCGGCGAGCTGTCGAGCACCTTGCCGCCGGCGTCGAGCAGCGCGTCGACGACGCCCGGCAGCTCGGCGTAGCCGGACGAGCCCGGCGCCTGGTCGAAGCCCACGTACGTGCCGCAGCCGATCACGGGCAGCGGCTCGCGGGTCGAAGGAATCGGTCGTGTCTGCATCTTCGAAAAGGTCGATGGCGGCGGCGCGCCTGCGAGCGCGCGTGAGGCGACAGCGGTGAGCGCCGCGGCCGCCGAGCCGCGGACGACCTGCGCGCGCGTCGGCCCTGGTCGTCGCGACGCCACCGCAGCTCCGGCACCGGTCGCCGCCGCTAGCCGAGCTCGACGAGCATCGGCTGATGATCGCTCGCTTCGGTCGACGCGTCGACCGCGACCTTGCGCAGCCGACCGCGCAGGTCGCTCGTCGCGAAGATGAAGTCGCACGCGAACGGCTCGGGGAATTCGTCGCAATCGTGGACGCCGAGCGTCGGCGGCTGCGCTTCGCCCGGATGGACGCGCTGCCACGCGTCCTCGAGCCGCGGCACGCGCGCGTCGCCGAACGCAGCGCCGAAGCGGTCGTGCAGCGGATCGTCGGGATGGAAGTTGAAGTCGCCGGTGACGATCGCCGAGACGCTCTGCGGCTGGCGATCGAAGGCGCCGTCGCCGGCGTTGCCGACGCCGCCGCCGAGTGCGTGCGCGCACGCCTCGGCATGGCGGTCGCGCAGCGCCTCGAGCTGGGCGGCGCGCTGCAGCGCCGAGTAGTACTCGAGATGCGTCGTCGTCACGCGAAGCGCGCCGAACGGCGCCTCGACGAGGACCTCGACGGCGACGCGCGGCATGTTGCGCACGCTCGGATCGGCAGGCCACGGCAGGAGCTTGCGCAGCGCCCAGCGCACCGGCAGGCGGCTGAGGATCAAGTTGCCGAAGCGGCGGCGGCCGCCGTCGGGCGCGGCGGCATCGACGGCGATGCCTTCGATCGCGGTGAAGCCAGGCAACGCCGCGGTGATCAGCGCGAACTGGTCTTCGCCGCTGCTGCCTTCGAGCGTCGCGAAGTTGGCGGCGACCTCCTGCAGGCAGAGGACGTCGAAGTCGGCGAAGGCGCGCGCGTCGTCGACGATGCGCTGCGGATCGACCCGGCCGTCGCAGCCGCGGCACCACTGAACGTTCCAGGTGACGAGCTTCATCGCTTGCTGGCAGTGTCGCCGACCCGCTCCCGGCACGCAGCGCCGGCGGCGAGTCACCCTGCGTGCGTCGCAGCGGTCCGACATCTGGACGTCCGGTCGCGACACACTTGACACAGACTGATACATTGCGTCG